>NZ_JBVVQC010000002.1:8835-173161 GCF_055811515.1 Mesorhizobium sp. WSM4841 | reverse complement strand
CGGGGCCGCGCCGCCGCGCCGGGCTGCGCGCGCGGGGGGGGCGCCGCCCCCCCGGGGGGGGGGGGGGGGCGCGCCGCCGCGCGCCGCGGGGGGGGGGGGCCGCCTCAGCTGCCTCGACCTCTTACGAAAGAAATGTCGGAGCGCGTCGCCACCGACCCCACCCGGCCCTTCGGGCCACCCTCCCCGCAAGGGGGAGGGGCATGCTCAGCCGCCCCCCATCTCGCCAAAACTCGAAAAAAACAGCCCGGCAAGGTTCTTAGCCGTGGATTCGATCAGTCGGCTGCCGAGCTGGGCGATCTTTCCGCCGACATCGGCCTTGGCCGCATATCTGAGGATCGTCGCCTCCGGCCCGTCGGCGGTCAGCGTCACATCGGCGCCGCCTTTGGCAAAGCCGGCGATGCCGCCCTTGCCCTCGCCCTGGATGGTGTAGGAATGCGGCGGGTTGAGATTCCTGAGCGTCACCTCGCCGTTGAACGTCGCCTTGATCGGGCCGATCTTGAGCACCACGGTCGCCCCCATCTCGGTGTCTGACTTCTTTTCGAGGCTTTGGCAGCCTGGAATGGTCTGCCTCAGAACGTCCGGGTCGTTCAGCGCTTCCCACACTTTTTGCAGGGGTGCGGCGATGCGTTCCTCGCCTTCGATCACCAAAGCCATCAAAATCTCCCGGATACAAAATTGACAAACCCCGATCCCGTCTAGCGTGGGGCCCGATGTATGTCTATCGCACCAAAGTCCGGATTCGGATGGCGCGTGCCTCTTGCCTGCTCTCGCGCGTTGTCATATCGATTTGTCATACAAATACGGAGACCATGATGGCCGGCGCCCCCACAACGAAGAAGAAATTTCGCTCGCAGGAGTGGTTCGACAATCCCGACAATCCGGGGATGACGGCGCTTTATCTCGAGCGCTACCTGAATTACGGACTGACGCGTGCCGAACTGATGTCGGGCAAGCCGCTGATCGGCATCGCCCAGACCGGTTCGGATCTGTCGCCCTGCAACCGCCATCATCTCGAACTGGCCAAACGCGTGCGCGAGGGCATCGTCTCGATGGGCGGTATCCCTTTCGAGTTCCCGTGCCACCCGATCCAGGAGACGGGCAAACGTCCGACCGCGGCACTCGACCGCAACCTTGCCTATCTCGGCCTGGTCGAGGTGCTCTACGGCTATCCGCTCGACGGCGTCGTGCTCACCATCGGCTGCGACAAGACGACGCCGGCCCTGCTGATGGCAGCGGCCACCGTCAACATTCCAGGCATCGCGCTGTCGGTCGGCCCGATGCTCAACGGCTGGCACAAGGGCAAGCGCACCGGCTCTGGCACCATCGTCTGGGAATCGCGCCAGCGTCTGTCGGCCGGCGAAATCGGCTACGACGAATTCATGGACATCGTCGCCTCCTCGGCGCCGTCCACCGGCTATTGCAACACAATGGGCACCGCCACCACCATGAATTCGCTGGCCGAGGCGCTCGGCATGCAACTGCCGGGCTCGGCCGCGATCCCCGCGCCCTATCGCGAGCGCGGCCAGATCGCCTATGAGACGGGAAAACGTATCGTCGACATGGTGCATGAGGATCTGAAGCCTTCCGATATCATGACCCGGCAGGCCTTCGAGAACGCCATCGTCGTCAATTCGGCCATCGGCGGCTCGACCAACGCGCCGATCCATCTCAACGCCATCGCCCGCCATCTCGGCGTGCCGCTCGACAATGACGACTGGCAGAAGGTCGGCCTCAAGATACCGCTTATCGTCAACCTGCAGCCGTCGGGCGAATATCTCGGCGAGGATTATCACCATGCCGGTGGCGTGCCGGCGGTGGTGGCCGAACTGATGAAGGCCGGGCTGTTGCCCCATCCCGACGCCATGACCGTCAACGGCAAGACGATGGGCGACAATTGCAGTGGGGCCGTCAACGAGAATCTCGACGTCATCCGCACCGTCGCCGAGCCGCTGAAAGCCAATGCCGGCTTCATCAATCTTAGGGGTAATCTGTTCGATTCGGCGATCATGAAGACCAGCGGCATCTCGCCCGAATTCCGCGAACGCTATCTGTCGAACCCGAAGGACCCCGAGGCCTTCGAAGGCAACGCCATGGTCTTCGACGGGCCCGAAGACTACCACGCCCGCATCGACGATCCGGCGCAAGGCATCGACGAGCACACGATCCTGTTCATGCGCGGCGCCGGTCCGATCGGCTATCCCGGCGGCGCCGAAGTCGTCAACATGCAGCCGCCGGCCCATCTCATCAAGAAGGGCATTCATGCGCTGGCCTGCATCGGCGACGGCCGCCAGTCGGGCACGTCGGGCTCGCCGTCGATCCTCAACGCCTCGCCCGAAGCCGCCATAGGCGGCGGGCTGGCGCTGTTGAAGACCGGTGACCGCGTCCGCATCGACCTGCGCAAGGGCACCGCCGACATTCTCGTCACCGACGACGAGATCACGCGCCGGCGCGCCGAGCTGCAGAACAGCGGCGGCTATCACTATCCCAAGCACCAGACTCCATGGCAGGAGATCCAGCGCGGCATGGTCGACCAGTTTTCCGAAGGAATGGTGCTGAAGCCGGCGGTGAAATACCAGGATGTGGCGCACACCAGGGGCGTGCCGCGGGACAATCACTGAACGCCTCTCCTTTCCTTCTCCCCTTGTGAGGCCCGAAGGGCGGGCGAGGACCGTGACTCGCCCCGGGCGGTGGATTGGCGCGCAGCGCCGAGACGGAAGAGGGGTGCTGGACGGAGTGCCGTCGGTGCCAAGCTGGAACACCCTTCATCCGACCTCGCTTCGCGAGGCCGCCTTCTCCCACAAGGGGAGAAGGAAGAGCCGTACCCCAGCGGCGCCTATAGATAAGCAGTGATCTCCGGCGCCTGGTCCTGCCTGTCGCGCTTGCCGTCCTCGTAGACGATTGGTGCTGCGGCGAGTTCCTCTTCGGTGACGTCGTCGAGGCAGGCGACGTTCACCGCCCAGAAATTCCCGCCCATGAAGTCGAGATAGCCGCGCGAGAGAAAATTCGCGCCGCAGTTCGGGCACATATAGTGGTTGATGTCACCTTCCGGCCAGTTCGACGGCGTCGCCTTGTATTCCCGCATCCGGTCGCGGCCGTCCGTCACCCGCACGGCTTCATAGGCTGCGAAGGATTTCCGGTAGCCGAGTTTCCAGCAGAAGCTGCAATTGCATTTGCGGATGCCTTCGGCGAAGTCGATTTCGGCTTCGAAACGCACCGCGCCGCAATGGCAACTGCCGTGGTAGGTCTTCTTCATGGTTTTCCCTCCCAGAAATGTTCTGGCTCCGCCAATCCGGCCGTCGGAGCCAGAGCATCATTTGCTCCAGGCATGGCGCTTGACAAGCGGGCGCGACAAATCCACGATCATGGTAAGGGGTGCATCGCGACGACCCCGTGAGGCGTCAGCCCAACGTTCGCGTCCAAGCTTCTCTCTCAAGGAGGTGGACGCCATGCCGTCGACAACCGCTATCACCGTATCGCAACTTTCCCGTCTGATTGGTCTGCCGGGTGCGCCCGTGATCATCGATGTTCGCATCGAAGAGGACTACAACGCCGATCCGCGCCTGCTGCCGGCCTCAAGCCGGCGTGATTTCAAAACCGTCTCGATCTGGGCATCCGAATTCGCCGGCAGCCGAGTGGCAGTCGTCTGCCAAAGAGGACAAAAGCTCTCGCAAGGCGTGGCCGCATGGCTGCGGCACGAGGGCGTCGGTGCCGAATCCCTCGAAGGCGGGTTCGAAGCATGGCGCGATGCCAAGGGGCTTCTGGTTCACGCCGGCAAGATACCGCCCCGCGATGAAAAAGGCCGCACCGTGTGGGTGACGCGGACCCGCCCGAAGGTCGATCGCATCGCCTGCCCCTGGCTGATCAGGCGCTTCATCGATCCGAGCGCGATCTTCCTCTTTGTCGAGGCGGCCGAAGTGTCGGCCACTGCGGATCGCTTTCAGGCCGTGCCTTTTGACATCGACAATGTGTTCTGGACTCACCGGGGCGAACGCTGCACCTTCGACGCGATGATCGAAGAGTTCGGGCTCGAATCCGAGGCGCTCGACCGCTTGGCCATGATCGTGCGCGCAGCCGATACTGCAAGCCTCGACCTGGTTCCCCAGGCAGCCGGATTCCTGGCCGCCTCGCTTGGCCTGTCGCGGATGTTTCGCGACGATCTGGAACAGATGGAGGCGGGCATGCTGCTCTACGATGCGTTTTACCGATGGTGCCGCGACGCCACCGAGGAGACGCACAACTGGCCAGGCGCGAGCAAGCCATCATGAGCGCCCAAGCTTCGGAAGAAAAGGGGGCTTCTGACAAAACGGGGGCTTCGGAAAAAACGGGGGCTTCTGGAAAAACGGGCGAGACCGTCGAAGCGCCGGCTGCGCCATCCTTCCGTGAAGGCGTAAAACTCTGGGCGAAAATCGGCCTGCTCAGCTTCGGCGGGCCGGCCGGACAGATCGCACTCATGCACAAGGAATTGGTCGAGGAACGGCGTTGGATCGGCGAGCAACGTTTCCTGCATGCGTTGAACTACTGCATGCTGCTGCCCGGCCCTGAAGCCCAGCAACTCGCCATCTATATCGGCTGGCTGCTGCACCGGACGATCGGCGGCCTGGTCGCCGGTGTCCTGTTCGTCGCGCCGGGCGCGCTTGTGATGCTCACCTTGAGCACCCTCTATGCGCTGTATGGCGACGCTCCCCTCGTCGAGGCGCTGTTTTTCGGGGTGAAAGCAGCCGTGCTCGCCATCGTGATCGAGGCGATGATCCGGATCGGACGACGTGCCCTGAAGAACCGGGTCATGGTTTCGATCGCGCTCGCCGCCTTCATCGCCATCTATGCATTGAACATGCCGTTTCCGCTCATCGTCCTGCTTGCCGGTCTGACGGGCTGGATCGGAAATCGTGTTGCGCCGGCCCTTTTTTCCGGCGCGGCGCACGGCAAAGATGTGGTTCCCGACATCAAGGGCGCGGTCGACATGATGTTCGAGCGCGGCGAGCTGGCTCACACCAGGCCGACGCGATGGCATGCGCCGCGCATCATTGCGATCTGGTTGCCGATCTGGCTCGGGCCGATTCTTCTGATCTGGGCTTTTACCGGGTCTGCTAGTGTGTGGACGCAGATCGGTGGCTTCTTCAGCGTCATGGCGGTCGTCACCTTCGGCGGCGCTTACGCGGTCCTCGCCTATGTCGCGCAGGCAGCGGTCGAGTCCTTCGGCTGGCTCGCACCCGGTGAAATGGTCGATGGCCTCGGGCTTGCCGAAACAACGCCGGGTCCGCTCATTCTCGTCCTGCAGTTTGTCGGCTTTCTTGCCGCGTTCCGCCAATCCGGATCGTTGAGCCCGCTGCTTGCCGGATCGCTTGGGGCGATGCTCACGCTGTGGGCCACGTTCACCCCTTGCTTCTTCTGGATATTCCTCGGCGCGCCCTATATCGAATCCCTGCGCGGCAACAAGGCACTGTCGGCGGCGTTGGGCGCGATCACCGCCGCTGTCGTCGGCGTCATCATGAATCTCGCTCTGTGGTTCGGCTTGCACGTCATCTTCGGCGAAGTGCGCAACGTCGGTCTTGGGATGGACGTGCCGGTGTTTTCATCGATCGACTGGGGTGCGGCGCTGCTGTCGTGTGCTGCCATGATCGCCATCCTGAAGCTGAAGATCGGCATGCTGCCGACGCTTGCGGGATCGGCCCTCGCTGGCGTTTTGTTGCTGGCAGCGAGTGGTTAATGCATGTCGCGCAAAAGTGTGCAGCGGTTTTGCGATAACGACATGCATAAAGCAACAACCTAAAGCGCGTCGCATGCGCCCGGTCAAACGCGACGCGCTTTAGCGGCTGCGTGCGGCCGGCGCTTCGCTGCGGTTTCGGGCGTTCGGATAGGAACATCATGGCGAAACGGCGCTCCTCCCTAGGCTTCCTCGGAATGTTCGGCCGTTCAGGCGACCTCAGGCAACTCGACGCCGCGTTACGTGGCGTCGACCTTCATCCCGCCCTTGTGCCGGAGGGAGCAAAGCTCACCATCGTCAATCTGATGAAGGATCACTGGCCTGACGAGCCGCCACCACAAGCCTATCCACCGGTGGCACAGCTGCTTGGCTATTGTATTGCCGGACCGGAAGCATTCGAGCAATCCAACGGCCTTCAACGTAGGCTGGATGCGGAGCGCCGGATTGAAGCAGCACTTGAGGCCGGCGACAGCTTCGATGCGCAAATCATACTGATGACACTGCATGCCAAGCTGATCAGTGGCGAGGTCGCCGAGCGCTATGGTTTGAGCGCCGACTGACAATTTTTTGACGAGAAGCGTCCTCAGCCGCCCATGCCGCTGCGCGGCAGGTGGATCAGATTGCCGAAGCGGGCGCGCAACTTGTCGTCGACCGGCTTCGGCACATGGCGCGGGAAGCGCTCGGCGAGGATGCGTTTCTTCTCGATGATCGCCCGCTGCAAGATGTCGGGCCTGCCCTTCTCGTTCCACTCCTTCGGCGAAAAGCGGTCGCCGACCGCCGGATAGAAATATTCCGTCTGCATCAGCCGCAGCGTCTGCTCGTTGCCCAGATAGTGACCCGGGCCCTTCAGGCAAACGTCGGCGATGGTGTCTATCGACAGCGACTCATCGGTCACCTCGATGCCGCGCACGCAGCGCAGGCAATGGCCGAGCATGTCGTTGTCGATGATCAGGCTCTCCAGGCAGAAGCCGAGCAGCGAGGCGTGCATGCCGGCCGATTCGTAGACAAGGTTGAGGCCGGCAAGGCCGGCCATCACATCGGTGATGCCTTTTTCGTAACCGGACTGAATGTCGGGCAGTTTCGAATCCGTCATGCCGGCGGCCGAACCGCCCGGCAGGTCGTAGAATTGCGCCATCTGGGCGCAGGCAGCGGTCAGCACCGCTTGCTCGGCCGAGCCGCCGGACATGGCGCCGGTCCTGAGGTCCGAGACGAACGGCCAGGTGCCGAAGATCGCCGGATGCCCGGGTTTGATGGCGTTGACGTAGACGAGGCCGGCGAGCACCTCGGCCACCGCTTGCACCACCGCACCGGCGATCGCCGCCGGCGCCGTCGCACCCGCCTGGCCGGCCGACAGCAATAGGATTGGAATGCCGCCTTCGACGCAGGCCTCGAGTACGCCGCAGGCGTCCTCGGCGAATTTCATCGGTGGCACGACAAAACAGTTCGAATTGGAGACGAAAGGCCGCGCGCGAAAATTCTCTTCGCCGCCGGCAATCGCATAGAGCATGTCGAGCGCCGGCTTGACGTTCTCGCGTACCGTGAAGGACGTGCCGACATGCTTCGACGTGCCCATCACGCAGGCGTAGAGCGTGTTGAAATCCATGTCGAGCGGATCGGGAATGTCGCGCGGCACCATCGGCCGCTGGAAGAAATGGATGTTGTCGAGCCCTTCGACGATGCGGGCGGCGTCGTAGATGTCCTGCAGCAGCGACTCGCGATAACAGCGCCTCTCGACGTCGACCAGATGCACCGCGGCGCCCGCCGTGCCGTAATGCACGCGCTTGCCCTGGATCAGCATGTCGTGCTTGGGATCCTGGCCATGCAGCGTGAAATGGCGTGCGGCCTTCTTGATGGTATCGAGGACGAGCGCGCGCGGAAAACGGATGCGGCCGTCCTCGCCGAGCGTGGCGCCGGCCTTGGTCAGCGCCTCGATGCAGGATGGGATGGCATTGGCGAAGCCGACCGTTTCAAGCAGCGTCAGCACCGCTTCGTGAATGCGCTCGCGGTCGTTTCCGTTGAGCGGCCCGTAGCTCCCGCCTTCGAGGCCGGCGCGCACCGGCTTGATGTCGTCGGCAAGTGGTGCCGCCCGCATGGCGCGGCGCGCTTCGCGCCCGCCGGAACGCCGCGAACGTTGGTCCGAGGGCGTATCCGGCTTCTCAACAGCCACTGACATGGGAGGCACTCCACCTTTAGCTGCGAAGCGGGCGGCGGTGGTTGGTCCACCAGGTGGTTGGTCCACCATCGGCCCGCTTCGTCCCCTTATGCTTCGAACTATGCCGTCGGCATTGGCACAGCCTATGAGCCAGACGGTCCCGTCGCATATGCCAGAGCGCTAAAGAACGGTGGCCGGTCCCGGCCCGGACGAGGCATCAAGCCGCCGCCGGTCTGCGCCCGGCCGCCGTCGCCAGTTCTCGGATGCCGGGCTCGATGTGCTGCAGCGCGATCGAGGAGATGCCCAGCCGCATGAAGCGTGACGGCTTTTCGGTGCGGTCGAAGAAGCGGTCGCCGGGCTCGATGATGACACTGCGCGAGGCGGCGGCCTCGGCTAGCCCGCGCGAATCGGTGCCGCGCGGCCCTTCGAGCCAGAGCGACGCGCCACCGGCGGAATCGGTCGAGCGCCACTCAGGCAGGAAGGCGGAAATCGCATGGATCAGACGCTTGCGCCGTTCGTCGAAGGCACTCGACAGCCGCCGCACCAGCGCCTCGTGATGGCCAAGCGACAGGAACAGCGCGACCGCGCGCTGGTTGTTGGCCGGCGGATGACGCAGCATGAAGCGGCGCAGCGCGCGAAGCTCGGAGATCAGCCCGGCCGAGGCGACGATGTAGCCGAGCCGCAGACCCGGAGCCAGCGTCTTCGACATCGAGCCGACATAGATGACGCGGCCGGAACGGTCGAGGCTCTTCAGCGCCTGCTGCGGCGCCTCGTCCAGAAGCTGGCTGTCATAGCCGTCCTCGATGATGATCTGGTTGTGGCGATTGGCGCGCGCCAGCAAATCCTGCCGGCGCTCCGCCGATAGCGGCACCATGGTCGGGCAATGGTGGCTGGGCGTCACGAAGACGAAGCCGGAATCGTTGGGAATAGAAGCGGTTACAATGCCGGAATGGTCGACCGGAACCGGCGTGACGACGGCACCCGCCAACCGGAAGATCGAGCGTGCGTCGGGATAGCCGGGGTCTTCCATGGCCACCTTGGAGCCCTTGGTCATCAGCAGCGTCGCCAGCATGTAGAGCGCGTTCTGCGCGCCGAGCGTGACGATGATCTCATCGGGATTGGCGAAGATGCCGCGCCGCGGCAACAGCCGCGCCTGGATCTGCTCGATCAGCAGCGGATCGTCGCGGTCGACCATGTCGGACGCCCAGTTGCGGATCTCGAGCACGGCGAGGGCCATGCGGTTGCACTCGCGCCACTCGGCGGTCGGGAACAGCGCCGGATCGAACTGGCCATAGACGAAGGGGTAGGACGACTTGATCCAGTTGTCGTGCTTGGCTGGCGGCGGCATGTCGCTGGCCGCGATCTGCCGGCGCGCCTTCCAATCGATCTCATTGGCTTGGTCGGGCGCCTTCTGATGCGGTTTGGCCGGCGTCGCCAGCACGTCCGGATTGACGAAATGGCCGCGCCGTTCGCGCGCCACCAGGAAACCCTGGTCGACGAGCTGCTGGAAGGCCAGCACCACGGTGCCGCGCGCCACGCCGAGTTTCTCGGCCAGGATCCGGCAGGACGGAAGCGGCATCGAGGCGGCGATTTGCCGGTCGAGGATGGCGGCGACGATCGCTTGACGGATCTGCGCCTGCAGGGTCTGGCCGGATTCCGCCGAAATCCGGAACAGGCCGGACCATATGGCCGTGTCGTTTCGCTGTGGCATGGAAGAGGTTCCTCGATGGCCAGCTTTTTTCACTTGGCTGGACTAGTCGAATGTACCGGTGGCACAAGCTGTTGCGCCAATCAATTTTTCTGATCACTGGGATTTACGCCAGTGATCCTTCCCCCGCGTGACGCAACGCGTCATCGCGGCGCGACGCAACGCCCCATCCCAGCGTGACGCAACGCGTCATCGCTGCCTGACGCAGTGCGTCATCGCTGCGCATTGAAACCAGTGGATTTCGGCTAGATAGTTTGGACGCGACGACACGCGCCGGAAACATCCGGTCTGTTATGTTGGCATCTCAAGGCTCGGAGTGAAGCAGTGGATCAATCGTCCTTTCAAAAACAGCTCGACGCCCTGCGCGCTCATCGTGCGGCCGGATCAGGCAACATGCGTGACGCTTTCAATGCTGATCCGCAGCGCTTCGAAAAATTTTCCGCCACCGACGGTGACCTGCTGCTTGACTGGTCGAAATGCGCGGTCGATGCGCAGACGATGGATCTGCTGGAGAAGCTGGCGGGAGCCGCCGATCTCGAAGGCCGGCGCGCCGCGATGTTCTCGGGCAAGAGGATCAACGTCACCGAAGGCCGCGCCGTGCTGCACACCGCCCTGCGCAACCTGAACGGCAAGGGCATCGTGCTCGACGGCCAGGACGTGAAGGCGGAGGTTGTCGCCGTGCTCGATGCGATGGGCGCCTTCGCCGATGCCGTGCGCTCCGGCAAGGCCGCCGGCGCCACCGGCAAGAAGATCACCGACATCGTCAACATCGGCATCGGCGGGTCCGACCTTGGCCCGGCCATGGCGACGCTGGCGCTGGCACCCTATCACGACGGGCCGCGCACGCATTACGTGTCCAACATCGACGGCGCCCACATCCACGACACGCTGAAGGGCCTTTCCGCCGAAACCACGCTGTTCATCGTCGCCTCGAAGACCTTCACCACCATCGAGACGATGACCAATGCCGAGACGGCGCGCGAATGGGTGCAGAAGGCGCTGGGCAAGGAAGCGGTCGGCAAGCATTTCGCCGCCGTCTCGACGGCGCTGGACCTGGTGGCCAAATTCGGCATCGCGTCCGATCGCGTCTTCGGCTTCTGGGACTGGGTCGGCGGACGCTATTCGGTGTGGGGCGCGATCGGCCTGCCGGTGATGATCGCCGTCGGCCCGAAGAATTTTCGCGCCTTTCTCGATGGTGCGCACGCGATGGACGAACATTTCCAGACGGCGCCGCTGGCCAGGAACCTGCCTGCGCTGATGGGATTGATCGGCTGGTGGCATAGGGTGATCTGCCAATACCCCGCCCGCGCCGTCATTCCCTATGATCAGCGCCTGTCCAGACTGCCGGCCTATCTGCAGCAGCTCGACATGGAATCGAACGGGAAGAGCGTAACCCTTGACGGCGGCACTGTGACCACGCCGACCGGCCCGCTGGTCTGGGGCGAGCCCGGCACCAATGGCCAGCACGCCTTCTTCCAGCTGCTCCACCAGGGCACCGATTTCATTCCAGTCGAATTCCTCGCCGCGGCCATCGGCCATGAGCCGGATCTCAAGCATCACCACGATCTGCTGCTCGCCAACTGCCTGGCGCAGTCGGAAGCCTTCATGAAGGGCCGCACGCTGGAGGAAGCGCGCGCGCAGATGCTGGCAAAGGGTATGGCGCCCGCCGAAGTCGACAGGATCGCCCCGCACCGCGTCTTCTCTGGCAACCGGCCCTCAGTGACGATCCTCTACAGACAACTCGATCCGCATACGTTCGGACGGCTGATCGCGCTCTATGAGCACCGCGTCTTCGTCGAAGGCACGCTCTTCAACATCAATTCCTTCGACCAGTGGGGCGTCGAGCTCGGCAAGGAACTGGCGACCGGCCTGCTGCCTGTCGTGGAGGGCAAGGAGAATGCCGCAAAGCGGGACGCATCGACCGCCGGACTGGTGGGACACATCCACCGATTGCGCGGATCGGAGTAAGCGGCTTGGCCGAGATCAAGGGAATATTGTTCGACAAGGACGGCACGCTTGTCGACTTCAATGCGACATGGCTCGGCGTTGCCGATTTCATGGCGATGGATGCGTCGGAGGGTGACCGCTGGAAAGCCGACAGGCTGCTTGCCGCGGCAGGCTACGATTTCGCCGCCAAACGCTTCAAGCCCGACTCCATCTTTGCCTCCGGCACCAACATGGATGTCGTCGAGCTTTGGTTTCCGCGCCTGTCCGACGAAGACCAGATGCTTGCCGTCGCTCGCTTCAACGAGATCACGTCGGTGCAGGGCTCGTCGATGGCGGTGGCGCTGCCGGGCATCGTCGAGACGCTTGGCGTTCTTCACAGGAAATCCTACCGGCTCGGCGTCGCCACCAACGACTCGACCACTGGCGCTGAAAAGACATTGCTGACGCTGGGCGTCGCGCAGCTGTTCGACGCCGCCTATGGTTATGACGCGGTGGCCAATCCGAAACCGGCGCCCGATACGATCCTCGCCTTCTCGGACCTGACCGGCCTGAGGCCGGCCGCGATCGCCATGGTCGGCGACAATCGCCACGATCTGGAGATGGCGCGGGCCGGCGGCTGCGGTCTGGCGATCGGCGTGCTCTCCGGCACCGGCACGCGGGAATCGCTGTCGCAGATCGCCGACGTCATTCTGGATTCGGTTGCCGACCTGCCCGACTTTCTTTCGGCAAGAGTCAAGGAGACGACCTGAACTCGCAGGGCTGCTCCGGCTCGAACGAGAAGACGCCGCTCGGCTTCATGGCGGCGTCCCCGACTTCACCGACATCCCGCACGCGGTATTCGGCCAGCAGGCGAAGCCGCGAGCGGGGCAGGTAGGCGCGGCCCGGGTCGCCGATCAGCACATCGATGCCGGCCGCCAGGCAGCGGTCGAGGAAGGGGACGACCCGGTCGGCGAGGTCTTGCCCGTAAAACAAGTCGCCGGCTGCCACGACATCCACCGGCGGCGGCGGACCAGCGGTGATGTCCTCGCCGACCACCGTGATCGTAACGCCGTTCGCCGCCGCATTGAGGCCGAGCGCGGCGACACCGTTGTGGTCGATCTCGGCCGCGATCACTTGGCTGGCGCCGGCCTTTGCCGCGGCGATGCCGACGAGGCCCGAGCCGGCGCCGAGGTCGAGCACGCGAAGCCCGGCCACGGACTCCGGCCGATCGAGGATGTAGCGGGCAAGCACCGCGCCGCCGGCCCAGGCATAGGCCCAGTAAGGTGGCTGCGGCTCGGGCCCGTACTCGTCGGCTTCGGTTCCTTCTTCTTCCGGCTCGGCTGCTTGTCCTTCTTGATGCGTGAGCCGCCACAAACCGCTCGCTGGATGGGCTGCATAAAGCCGGATTTCGGGAAGCTCGGGAACAGGGGCGATACGCATGTTCGCCTTGATGAATGTCAGCGGATCGGGACGGGAAAGCGTGTCCGTCGCGTCGTCGGCAGTAAGGCAATTGCGCAAGTTATACCTATCCCCGCAACGCCCGCCGCAGGATCTTGCCCACCGGCGTCTTCGGCAGTTCGGTCCGAAACTCGATGTATTTTGGCCGCTTGTAGCCGGTCAGGTTCTCGCGGCAATAGACGGTCAGCACCTCAGCGGTCAGCGACGGGTCCTTCTTGACGACGAACAGCTTCGGCACTTCGCCTGAATGCTCGTCCGGCACGCCGATCGCCGCCACCTCGAGCACGCCCGGATGCAGCGCCACCACTTCCTCGAGTTCGTTCGGATAGACGTTGAAGCCGGACACAAGGATCATGTCCTTCTTGCGGTCGACGACCTTGGTGTAGCCGCGCTCGTCCATGAAGCCCATGTCGCCCGATTTGAAGAAACCGTCCTTGGTCATCACCTTGGCGGTCTCGTCCGGCCGGTTCCAATAACCGGCCATCACTTGCGGTCCGCGGATGCAGATCTCGCCGACTTCGCCGAGCGGCAAATCGTTGCCGTCGTCGTCGCGGATGGCGATCTCGGTCGAGGGCAGCGGCAGGCCGATCGTGCCGGTGAAGTTGCCATTGCTGAATGTGTTGGCGGTGGCCACCGGCGAAGTTTCCGAAAGCCCGTAACCCTCGGTGACCGGGCAGCCGGTCAACGCCTTCCAGCGTTCGGCGACACCCCTCTGCACCGCCATGCCGCCACCCAGCGTCAGGATCAGCGGCTTGAAGTCGAGCTTGCGGAAATCCTCATTGTTGAGCAGCGCGTTGAACAGCGTGTTGAGGCCCGGAAAGATGTGGATCGGGTATTTGCCGAGTTGTTTGACGAAGCCGGGAATGTCGCGCGGATTGGGAATGAGTATGTTCTGGCCACCCAACTGCATGCCCATCAGTGCGTTCACCGTCAGCGCGAAGATATGATAGAGCGGCAGCGCACAGATGAAGTTGAGATGCGCCGGCTTCGGCTTGACCGTGAAGGCGTCCTCGATCCAGAGCGCGTTCTGCGCCACGTTGGCCAGCACGTTGCTGTGCAGCAGCACCGCGCCCTTCGAGATGCCGGTGGTGCCGCCGGTATATTGCAGGAAGGCGACGTCGTCGGCAGCGACATGCACTGGCTTGAAATTCATGCCGGCGCCTGCCTTCAACGCGGCGTTGAACTTGACATGGCCCGGCAGCGACCAGGCCGGCACCATCTTCTTCACGCGGCGCACGACGAGATTGACGATCGTCCCTTTCAGGCCGCCAAGCATGTCGCCCATCGCCGCGACCACGATATGCTTGATCGCCGTCTTGGCGATCACCGCCTGCAATGTGTTGGCGAAATTCTCGAGAATGACGATGGCTTGCGCACCTGAATCCTTGAGCTGATGTTCCAACTCGCGCGGCGTGTAGAGCGGGTTGATGTTGACCACGATATAGCCGGCGCGCAGCACTGCCATCATCGCCACCGGATATTGCAGCACGTTCGGCATCATCAGCGCCACGCGTGCGCCCTTCTGCAGTCCCGTCGATTGCAGATAGGCGCCGAAGGCGGCCGATTGCCGCTCGACTTCCGCATAGGTGATGGTCTTGCCCATGCAGGTGAAGGCAGGCCGGCTGGCATACTGCTTGCAGGCGTCGGCGAGCAGGTCGCCGATGGAGCCGAAGGGCACGGCGCCGATCTCGGCCGGAACGACCTTCGGATAGCTCTTGAGCCAAGGCTTTTCCGGCGATCCGGCGCCAACCGCTTTCGGCAATCTCGTGGCCGGGCCAGGCTTCGACGCCGATGAAGCCGTTGTCGGGGCCGCTTTCGGCTTGGCAACGGCCGTTGGCGCCTTTGGCTTGTCGGAGCTGGCCGGTTTTGCGGCAGTTTTAGCCTTCGCTTTCGCTGGAGCCGTCGTCCTTGGTGCTTTTGCCACCTGTCCCTCCCTCGGTTGTTCTTATTGTCTCTGCTTGCGCGCCGCGTTGCCTCCGAATGCCAGAGATGTTCTCGCTGCTGCCGGCATCCAGGAAATCCAGCCTGCCAACTATGTATTGCGACTATCGGCAGCCGTGCAAGTCTGCCCCTGCGGCAAGACGGGAAGAAAATCTTCCGCGGCAACGACCAGCCGAAGGTCGCAGTTCCTCACCAACGCCGGGTTGAATATCAATAAAAAAATGCAGTCGTTAACAATACCGTGAAAGGCAGTAATTGACATTTCCTTCTCTTTTTTGGCGAGCGCGCAGAAATAAATTCTGCTTCCCGTGGGGTAGGCAAACGGGGTGTTCCAAAGCCGGAAAAACGGTGCTTATATGCGCGCTTCGCGAGCCTGATAGAGGGGCTTGGAAGAACATCAGGGAGTCCTCCATGAAAAAGAAACTGACTTTTGCGGCCGCGTTGCTTGCCGCAAGCGTCCTCGGCGGCATGGCCAATGCGAAACAGCTGGTCTACTGCTCGGAGGCGTCGCCGGCCGGCTTCGACCCGTCGCCGTGGAGCGGTGGCAACGACTTCGACGCGTCGTCGCGCACCATCTATTCGCGCCTGGTCGAGTTCGAACACGGCAAGACCACCATCACGGCTGGCCTCGCCGAGAGCTGGACGGTTTCCGACGACGGTCTCGAATACACGTTCAAGCTTCGGCCGGGTGTGAAGTTCCAGACCACCGACTACTTCACGCCGACGCGCGATCTCAACGCCGACGACGTGATCTTCTCCTTCGAACGCCAGTGGAAGAAGGAAAACCCGTGGTTCGACTATCTGGCAGGCACCGGCTGGGAATATTTTGCCGGCATGGGCTTCCCGGATCTTCTCAAGGAAATCGTCAAGGTCGACGACCTGACGGTGAAATTCGTGCTGAACAAGCCTGAAGTCGCTTTCCTGCCGGACCTCGGCATGGATTTCGCTTCGATCGTCTCCAAGGAATATGCCGATCAGCTCGACAAGGCCGGCACCAGGCAGCAATTCACCCAGAAGCCGATCGGCACCGGTCCGTTCCAGTTCGTCGACTACCAGGTCGATGCGGTCATCCGCTATGCGGCATGGGACGGCTACTATGGCGGCCGCCAGAAGATCGACGATCTGATCTTCGCCATCACGACCGATCCGGCCGTGCGCGCGCAGAAGCTGAAGGCAGGCGAGTGCGATATCATGTCGTACCCGGCGCCGGCCGACATCGCCGGCCTGCAGGCTGACCCAAACCTCAAGGTCGACGAGCAGGAAGGCCTGAACATCGGCTACATGGCCTACAACACGACGCAGCCGCCCTTCGACAAGGTCGAGGTCCGCAAGGCGCTCAACATGGCCGTCAACAAGCAGGCCATTCTCGATGCGGTCTATCAGGGCGCTGGCCAGGCGGCCATAAACCCGATCCCGCCGACGATGTGGTCCTACAACAAGGACATCAAGGACGATCCGTACGATCCCGACGCGGCCAAAAAGATGCTGGCCGACGCCGGCGTCACGGATCTGTCGATGAAGGTCTGGGCAATGCCGGTCAGCCGCCCGTACAATCCGAACGCCAAAAGAGTCGCGGAACTGATCCAGGCCGACTATGCCAAGATCGGCGTGAAGGCCGAGATCGTCAGCTACGAATGGACCGAGTATCGCGAACGCGGCAAGCAGAAGGATCGTGACGGCGCCTTCCAGCTCGGCTGGACCGGCGACAATGGCGATCCGGACAACTTCCTGTTCCTGCTCGGCTGCGACGCCATCGGCCAGTCCAACTATGCGATCTGGTGCAACCAGGAGTTCGAAGCTCTGCTGCAGAAGGGCAAGGCGACCACCGACGTCGCCGAGCGCACCAAGATCTACGAGGAAGCTCAGGTCGTGTTCAAGCGTGAGGCCCCGTGGCTGACCATCGCCCATTCCAAGGTCTTCATGCCGATGAACAAGAAGGTTTCGGGCTTCGTCATGGATCCGCTCGGCATTCATCGGTTTGACGGCGTCGACGTCACCGAATAACTCCTGAGAAATTGGACGGCGGCGCTGGACTTCCGGCGCCGCCGTTCTATGAAGTAAGATGCTCCGCTATCTCCTCCACAAGCTCGCCTTGATCATCCCGACCGTGTTCGGCATATCGCTGGCGGCGTTCGCTTTCGTCCGGCTTCTGCCGGGTGACCCGATCCTGGCCCTGGCCGGCGAGCGCGGCGTCAGCCCCGAACGCTACGCCGAACTTGTCGAGCGGTTTGGCTACAACCGGCCTTATGTCGTCCAGTATCTCGAGTATATCGGCAGGGTCCTGACCGGCGACTTCGGCATATCGATCGCCACCAAGCGGCCTGTGCTCGGTGAATTCCAGGCGCTGTTTCCGGCCACGCTGGAACTGGCGACGATCGCGCTGATCATCGCCGTACTCATCGGCATTCCCGCCGGCATCTTCGCCGCGGTCAAGCGCGGATCATGGTTTGACCAGGCGACGATGGGTGTGGCGCTGACCGGCTATTCGATGCCGATCTTCTGGTGGGGGCTGCTGCTCATCATCTTCTTCTCCGGCTATCTCGGCTGGACGCCGGTTTCCGGCCGCATCGGCCTTCAGTATTTCTTCAAGCCGACGACGGGGTTCATGCTGATCGACAGCCTGATCTCCGGCAAGAGCGGCGCTTTCAGGTCCGCCGCCAGTCATCTGGTCCTGCCGGCGATCGTGCTGGCGACGATTCCGCTTGCCGTCATAGCGCGCCAGACGCGGTCGGCGATGTTGGAGGTGCTGGGCGAGGACTACGTCCGCACCGCCCGCGCCAAGGGCCTGGCGCCGCGCCGTGTCATCGGGCTTCACGCTTTTCGCAATGCGCTGATCCCCGTCGTCACCACCATCGGCCTCCAGGTCGGCACGCTGATGGCGGGCGCCATTCTGACCGAAACGATATTTTCCTGGCCCGGTATCGGCAAGTGGATGATCGACGCGATCGCCAAGCGCGACTATGTCGTCGTCCAGAGCGGCTTGCTGATCATCGCGCTGATCGTCATGGCGGTGAACCTGATCGTCGACGTGCTCTACGCCGTTATCAACCCACGTATCCGGGTGCAGTGAGATGACCGACCAAACCACGGCAGAAGCCACCGCCGCCGCCATTCCGCCCGGCGGCCGGCAACGCGCCTTCACCGAGTTCTGGCATTACTACTCGATGAACACCGGCGCCGTCACAGGCCTGGTCGTGTTCTCGGCCCTGGTGCTGGTGGCGATTTTCGCGCCACTGGTCGCGCCGCATTCGCCTGACGAACAGTTTCGCGATGCGCTGCTGACGCCGCCGGCTTGGCAGGAGGGCGGCAGATCGATGTTCCTGCTCGGCACCGATGCGGTCGGCCGCGACATGCTTTCGCGGCTGATTTTCGGAGCGCGGTTCTCGCTGTTCATCGGTCTGGTCGTCGTCGTTTTCTCGCTGACCAGCGGCATCATCCTCGGCGTGCTCGCCGGCTATTTCCGCGGCTGGGTCGATACGCTGATCATGCGTATCATGGACGTCATCCTGGCCTTCCCGTCGCTGCTCCTTGCCCTGGTTCTGGTGGCGATCCTCGGACCCGGCCTGTTCAACGCCATGCTGGCGATTGCACTGGTGCTGCAGCCGCATTTCGCGCGGCTCACACGCGCGGCAGTGATGGCCGAAAAGAACCGCGAATATGTGATCTCCGCCAAGGTGGCCGGTGCCAGTCATCTCAGGCTGATGGTGAAGACGATCTTGCCGAACTGCATGGCGCCGCTGATCGTGCAGGCGACGCTGTCCTTCTCCAACGCCATTCTCGAGGCCGCGGCTCTCGGCTTCCTCGGCGTCGGCGCGCAGCCGCCAACGCCGGAATGGGGCACGATGCTGGCCACGGCACGCGAGTTCATCCTGCGCGCGCCATGGGTGGTGACCTTCCCCGGCCTTGCCATCCTGATCACTGTGCTTGCGATCAACCTGATCGGCGATGGGCTGCGCGATGCCTTCGATCCCAAGCTGAAGAGGTCGTGACCATGCCTCTTCTCGAAATCAAGAACCTTACCGTGTCCTTCGATACCGCCGCCGGACCGTTCATGGCGGTGCAAGGCATCGACCTGTCGATCGAGCCGCGCGAGGTGCTGGCGATCGTCGGCGAATCCGGCTCCGGCAAATCGGTGGCGATGCTGGCGGTGATGGGGCTTTTGCCGAACACGGCGACGGTGAAGGCCGACCGCATGGCCTTCGACGGCGTCGATCTGCTCGAGCTCAGTCCGTCCGAGCGCCGCAAGATCGTCGGCAAGGACATCTCAATGATCTTCCAGGAACCGATCGCCAGCCTCAATCCGTGCTTCACCGCCGGCTTCCAGATCGAGGAGGTGCTGCGCTTCCATATGGGCATGGACCGCGCCCAGCGTCAGGCCCGTGCCATCGAGCTGATGAAGCTGGTCGGCATTGCCGATCCGGAAGAGCGGCTGAACTCGTTCCCGCACCAGATGTCGGGCGGCCAGTGCCAGCGCGTCATGATCGCCATCGCCATCGCCTGCAATCCGAAGCTGCTGATCGCCGACGAGCCGACCACCGCGCTCGACGTCACCATCCAGAAGCAGATCCTCGATCTTTTGGTCGGCCTGCAGGCCAAATACGGCATGGGCCTGATCATGATCACCCACAATATGGGCGTCGTGGCCGAGACCGCCGACCGCGTCATCGTCCAGTACAAGGGCCGCAAGATGGAGGAGGCCGACGTTCTGTCGCTGTTCGAGCAGCCGAAGAGCAACTACACGCGCGCGCTTCTGTCGGCGCTGCCGGAAAACGCCGTCGGCGATCGGCTGCCGACCATTTCCGACATGCTGTTCGAACCGGCCCCCTCTGCTGCGGGAGACGGGCCCGCTGCGGCAACCCAGCCGGCAACGGGAGCCGCGCCATGAGTGCCACGGTTCTCGAAGGCAAGAACATCGTGCGCGACTACCATGTCGGCGGCGGTCTGTTTCGTCCCTCACGCACGGTGCACGCGGTCAAGGGCGTTTCCTTCAGCGTCGACAAGGGCAAGACGCTGGCCATCGTCGGCGAAAGCGGCTGCGGCAAGTCAACGCTCGCACGTATCATCACCCTGATCGATCCCGCGACAGCAGGCGAGCTCTTCATCGACGGCAACAAGGTCGACATCGCCAGGGATGGGCTGACGAAGGAGATGCGCCGCAAGGTGCAGATCGTCTTCCAGAACCCCTATGGTTCGCTCAATCCGCGCCAGAAGATCGGCGATGTGCTGGGCGAGCCGCTGCTCATCAACACCGACACACCGGCCGACGAACGGCGCGATCTCGCCATGAAGATGCTGAAGAAGGTCGGCCTTGGACCGGAGCATTACAACCGTTACCCGCACATGTTCTCGGGCGGCCAGCGCCAGCGCATCGCCATTGCCAGGGCTCTGATGCTCAATCCGAGCCTTTTGGTGCTCGACGAGCCGGTCTCTGCGCTCGATCTGTCGGTGCAGGCGCAGGTGCTCAACTTGCTTGCCGACCTGCAGGACGAGTTCAAGCTGACCTATGTCTTCATCAGCCACGACCTGTCGGTGGTGCGCTACATCGCCGACGACGTGATGGTTATGTATTACGGCGAGGCCGTCGAATATGGTTCGCGCGACGAGGTATTTGCCGACCCCAAGCACAGCTACACCAAGACGCTGTTTGCGGCGACGCCGCGCGCCGACGTCGCCAGCATCAAGGCGAGGCTGGCGAAGAAGAAGGCCGCCTGACGCCGCAATTGCGGTACCCAGTCCATGCTGGGTTCAGGGCGCCGGCTGATCAAAGGCTACAGCGACATCCATGCCCGCGCCCAATCCAAGTTCCTTCGCGTGCTGTCGGCGCTCGATCTGCTCAAGGGCCGCAAGGGCCGGGAGGATGCCGCCGACTGGATCAGGCGCGTGCGCGTAGCGGCGTTGAACACGAGCGGGGGCGACATGCTCGACGGCACGCGCTGAAAATATTGGTGCCGCTTGCGTGACTCGAACACGCGACGGCGTCGCATTCCTGCCGGTCTGATCACCGAAGCCATTTGCATTGCGTTGCTGTCGGCTATCCGTTTCGGTCGCCGGGCTTTTCGCGATACCTACGGAATGCAGTGCTTCTCGACGTCACGTGCCGTGAACTCTGCTGCTCGTCGCCACGCTTCGTCGGTATCTCCCCGGTAAGTCAGGTATCGATCGCAGATAGGTTTGTTGTTGCTCAAATCCAGCACTGCAAACTTCACCCAGCCGACCAGCGTGCTCATCTTGTGCATCTGACCGATCAGGAGATATTTCGCGCTGGCTGTTCTTGCCTGTTTCGAAAGATCGACAAGGCCGGGGTCCTTGATGGTGCACTGTTCTGCCTGACAGGGTAACGCGACGAGCTTGATCTTCTCCGAAAGGCCATCCTGCAACGCTACCCCAAATGCCTTCAGTCGCGCTTCGTGTTCGGCGGTCTGGTCCCTGACTTCGCCTGACGTATCCCTGAACTCGAAATCCGCGACGGCGAGGGTCGCTGGCTCGACGACATCGGCAAAAGCGGCCGACGCAAGTAGACCAGCGCCCATCAGGATCAGGAAAAATTGTCCACACTCAAAAAGTCGAAATCGAACTTCCGCACTTTGCACCTTGAGCATCTCGTTTCTCCGAGGTTAGGACGATAACCATCCCAATGACGGTGCCGATTTGTCTCTTCGCGCTGTTGGAAAACGCGGAAGCAGGCGCAGACTACCCGGTTGCGTCGCAACGTCAACTTTCAACCCGTTTACTGGGTGGACTCCACCTCCGCGACGACTAGCTTGCCTTTGGCGCGCGAGATTTCGAGTGCCTGGCCGACCCCTGCCAACGCGCCCGGGACCGAGATCACCATCGCCTGGCCCTCGGTGAGCGTCGCGACGAAGCGTACGGGCAAACTTTCTTCGCCCGCCGCCATCGTGGTGACCACCCGGTAGCCGTCATCCGCCTCCGTGTAGTAGACGACCCCGTGAAAGTTGCCGAGATCGACGGTCCCACCCTGACGGGCGGTGAGTTCGCCGGCGGAAGCGGAACTTGCCACGACGCAAAGCGCTGCAAGAGCTGTGTATCTGAACATGGTGCTTCTCTCCATTTGGAATTGTCGTTCGGGTGGATGGTCGCCTGCGGCTGCATCCCAAAAAATCACGCGGCAAGCTGATCCTCACGAGCAGCCGCGATCATCACACTTGCGAGCAACCCGTAGGCTGCCTCCCAAGCCTCGCGGACAGCTGGCGTAAATGCCGTGCCGAGGCCGGCCGCCAGCGTCTCGATGAGCGCTTGCCCGACGATCGGGTAATGACGCTCCTCGACGCCGTAGGTCACGTGACGCTTGGCGAGCACGCGCACCGTCGGGAGGATGGTGTCGGCACGGTCCAGCCCGTGCACGACGAAGCCCAGGCTCGCCATCAGCTTGGCGCCCTGCTTGCTCATGTCTCTCACCGGAAACAGCGCGCGAAGGTCTGCGTCGATCGCGAACAGGCGTTCATAGAACAACGCCGCGGCGGCCACGCGGATCGGGACGACCTCGCGAAAACTGTCCTGGACAAGTCTGATCTGGTCGGGTGTCATCGGCGACGCTCCTGCGTTCCTGGCTTGGGGTGAACCATCGCCCCAAAGCGTTTCGCGTGCATGTCGCCTGCGCGTAGATGTGTTTCAGTTGTGTCTCAATTAGTTTCAGTTCGCGCTCATTTGGCTTCTTTTTCTGTAGATGCGTGCTGAGGGTGTCACATGCGCCGGGCTCATCTCGTCGGCAAGGACATGGTCATAGCTGAAAACATGGGCGCGCCTCGCCAGCTTGGAACCGCATCGGCAGTTGGTCATTATATCGGGGAGCCGGCGGCTCCTCCCTATACCTCCCTTCGGATGGAGAAATCATGCTGCGGATACTCATTGCTTCGTCTGTTCTTCTTGCCTTCGGTGCGCCCTCGCTCGCGCAGGACAGCAGCGTCGAGAGCGAAACAGGCCGCATTGCGGTCGAGACCTTTGCCGAAGGGCTCGAACATCCCTGGGGCGCGACCTACCTGCCCGACGGCGCGTTGCTGGTCACCGAGCGTCCGGGGCGCCTGCGGCTCGTCTCGACCGACGGGGCCGTTTCCGATCCGATCGACGGTGTGCCGGACGTCCTCGCCGGCGGACAAGGCGGCCTGCTGGATGTGGCGCTCGATCCGGACTTTGCCAACAACCGGACGGTTTATCTCTCCTACTCGGAGGAACGCGGCGGCGGCGCGGCCACGTCCGTCGGCCGTGGACGCCTGGACGAGAACGGCAGCGCGCTCTCGAACTTCGAAGTGATCTTCCGGCAGGAACCGGCCGTCTCCGGCCGGAACCACTACGGTTCCCGCCTGGTATTCGCGCCGGACGGCAAGCTCTTCGTCACGCTCGGCGAGCGCTTCAAGATGCGGCAGGCGCAGGACCCGAACAATCATCTCGGGACGATCGTCCGCATCAATCCCGATGGTTCTGTGCCTGACGACAATCCCTTCGTCGGTAAGAACGGCGCCGACGAGATCTGGTCCTACGGCCATCGCAATGTGCAAAGTGCAGCGCTCCATCCCGAAACCGGCGTGCTCTGGACGGCGGAAATGGGACCGCTCGGCGGCGACGAGCTGAACATTCCGGAAGCAGGCAGGAATTACGGCTGGCCCGTGGTCAGCTGGGGCCGCCACTATTCCGGCAAACGCATCCCCGATCCGTCGACGAGGCCGGAGTTTGCCGGCTCCATCCATAGCTGGACGCCCGTCATCTCGCCTTCCGGCATGACCTTCTACACCGGCGACATGTTTGCCGATTGGCGAGGCGACCTGCTGATTGGCGGACTGTCGGCGGAGGGCATCATTCGCGTCAGGATTGACGGAAAGCAGGTCGCCGGCGAGGAAGTCCTTACTCTCGGCAGGCGTATCCGAGACGTGGTGCAGGCTCCCGACGGCGCGGTGATGGCGTTGACCGACGAGCCAGCCGGAAGGATATTGCGACTGTCACCGGCAGCGTCGCAGTGATCCATGCGGAGCCACCGACGTGATTTTCTGAAACGTTGGGGCTGATCGCGCTGTGACATCCAAAGTCTTGGAGGCCGGCTCTATCTAAAGTGATCGAGTTAAAGACGGTCGTCGCGGAATACTTCAGACACGACGTGGGCAACTTTCGTAGAGTAGCGCCAAATTAAAAGCAAAATCATTACCATCGAAAGCACGGAAACAGAGAATAGCGAGAAGAATCCTAGTACAGCTAGAAAAGGTCCGATGCTATCGTAAGCCTTGTCTCGTCCGAAAACAATTTTGAATACGATATTTTCGTTCTAATAGAGTCAATGTTGAAAAATAAGATGACGATCGCGCACGTAAATACAATTAAGAAGATGGCGACGGAAAGCGTGCGCTCTAATTTATTACCGTCACTGTACAAGATCGGTTTCGCCATGGGTCAGCCCGGATATCCAACTGCATGTTCCGTGTAGTCACGCCGAGATAAAACGCCAGAAAGTCCTGCCACCGGCCGTGATGTAGACACCGGTGCCGGCGCGCTGGGTCTTGACGAGGCCGATCACCGAACGGGGACCCGGGCGCTCACGGTAGCGACGCCATCGGAGATTAGATGGCGAACCATTTCACAGAGGCCTGATGAAAACTGTCGATTGCTTCTGGCCGCATTGACCGTGTGGGGTAACCAACAACGTGACGGCGTGCCGGAAACGTCGAAGCCAAGTGAAGTTCGACCCAAAAGCAAATGGCGCTCACTCAAATTGCGGAAAAAGGTCCAAGGGTTCGGTAACCAGACGCAACGATAGCACAAATTCGAATAAGCGAAGTTTCTAATTGTTCAGAATCGCCCGGTAGCGTCCGGCCAAAGACAAAAGACAAGAAGGGTGCATTTTGGGGTATCGGGCGTGAAGGGCAAAGCCATTACAATGATCGGCATCGCCGCAGTGTTCGGCGCGGCCTCGATCTTTGCCGCCGACCTCTGGATTAAGAGCGAAGCAAAGGCTCGTGCCGGAGAGATTTCGCTTGCAGTTCCGACGCCCGCGCCGCCGGCGATGCAGTTTCAGACGATCGTCGTCGCCAGGGCACCGCTGCGCTTCGGCATGGCGCTAGAGCGGACGCAACTGGCGGAAATTCCGTGGCCGCAGGATTCGCTTCCGCAGGGCGCCTTCACGACGATCAACGAAGCTTTGGCCGAGGGAAGTCGTGTCGTGCTTTCACCCCTAGAGATCAACGAGCCGCTTTTGCTTGCAAAACTGTCGGGTCCCAATGGGCGCGCGACGCTGTCGAACCTGCTTTCGCCCGGCATGCGGGCGGTGACAATCCGCACCGACGAAATAGCCGGCGTCGGCGGCTTCGTTATGCCCGGCGACCATGTCGACGTGGTGCTGACGCGCGACGCCGGCGCCATCACCGAAGTCGCGAAAAATGCCGAAGGCGCGGCCGGTTCGACGCTGACCAGCGAGATCGTGGTCGAGAGCGCCAAGGTGCTGACCGTCGGCCAGGGCGCCGACGAGCGGCAGATCAGTCCGCAGATCGCTAATTCTGTGACCATCGAGGTCAATGCCGAGGGCGCGCAGAAGGTGGCGCTGGCCCGCACGGTGGGCACGCTGTCGCTGTCGCTGCGCGCCTCAAGCGAAGGCGGTGGTTCGACAGACGGTTTGACGACCATCTCTTCATTCGGCGGCTCGGTGGCGGCCGGCGCGTCGGATGCTGCGGGCGCAGTCATCGAGGCGATCGCCGCAGAGGGGCCGGAAGCGCAAAAATTCAAGACCGTGATCGTGACGCGCGGCACCAACCCGCAATCCTATCAGGTTGTTGCGCCGGACAAGTGACACGACACCGGCAGGGGTGCCGGATTTTTGGGGACAGGCAATGTTTGGGTGGGTGGGCAATTTGTGTCGGAGCGGCGCGCATGCTGCCGGAATAGCCTTGCTGGCGATCTCGTTTGCGGCGGGACACTTTCTGGTTGGCGTTGGAAACGCTGAGGCCGGCAACGGCGTGGTTTACATTACCTCGACCAAAAACATGTCGATCAAGCTCGCCAGGGGAAAGCCCAGAACGATCAAGACCGATGTGCCGTTCTACGAGATCGTCATCGGCGATCCAGAGATCGCCAACGTCAAGCCGCTGACGGACCGCTCCTTCTACCTGCTCGGCAGTAATCTCGGCACCACGGGCATCGCTCTCTTCGACGAAAACAAGAAACTGGTCGGTACGATGGACATCGAGGTGACGCTCGACACCGACCGCTTGGCCAGCACCATCCGCGACAGCGTGCCGGGGGCCAACATAAAGGTTAGCTCGGCGAATGGCCGGCTTGTTCTGTCTGGCTCAGCCGAAGATGCGTTGGCGGTTGATAAGGCGACTCGGATCGCCACCAATTTTTCGGGCGAAGAAACGGTCATCAACTCGGTCAATATTTCCTCGTCGCAGCAGGTTCAGCTGAATGTACGCTTCGTCGAAATCAATCGGCAGGTGGGACAGGAACTCGGCACCAAAATCGGCGTGACATACATCGGCAGCAATGGCCGCGTCTCATTCAACTCCACTCCTTCGGTTTCTAAGGCGGCTCCCGCGGCACAGCTCATCGGCGGCCTTCTCTCCAACGGCGTGTCAATCGATGTCGCCATCAAGGCTCTGGAAGACCGCGGTGTCGCGCGACGTCTTGCCGAACCGAACCTGATTGCGCGCTCGGGTGAAAAAGCGAGCTTCCTGGCGGGCGGCGAGTTTCCGATCCCAGTCTCGGAAGAGGACGGCAATATCTCAGTCGAATACAAAAAGTTCGGCGTCAGTCTGGACTTCACACCGACCGTGCTCAGCGACGGCCTGATCGCTCTCGACATCGAGCCGGAGGTCTCCTCGATCGATAGATCGGCTTCCTACAATATCGGCAACATCTCCATCCCGGGTTTCGTGGTGCGGCGCGCGCACACGTCGATCGATCTGAAAAGCGGTCAGAGTTTCATGATGGCGGGCTTGCTGCAAAGCGAGAACGACATGGTTCAGCAGCGCGTTCCAGGTCTGGGCAAGTTGCCGGTGCTCGGCCCGCTGTTCAGTTCCAGAGCGTATCAGCGGCGCGAAACGGACCTGGTCATCATCGTCACGCCGTACCTCGTTAAGCCGATGGACCCATCGAAGAAGCCGCTGACGCCGGCTGACGGCACCTTGCCGGCAAGCAATGTCGATTATTTTCTGGGCAATGTGGAGGAGGTGAAAACCGCCGACGCCGCCCACAATGGCGGGACCGCAACCGACGCTGCCGCTCCAGCCACAAAAGTCGGCCACTTCCTCGATCTCCCAAGGGAATGAGCATGCGAACGCTTTCAATGATCGGCGCCGTCGCAATGCTTGCCTCTGCCAGCGGTTGTGCCACCGAGGAGACGATGCGTCTTGACAGGCTGACCCAAGGCGCGGGCAATGCGATGGCGGCCGACACCGTGATGCAGATGGTCGATCCGTGGCCTGAGGGCGTCGAACGCACCCGGCTTCGGGTGCCAGCAAACCGCGGCGCCCAGCCAAGCGCGGCCCCGAAAGCGGTCGAGGAAAAAGCATCGCAACCCACGGCCGGTTACTGATCAGGCCACCAAACGCGCGGGCGAGAAGAATGGCAAATCCCGGAAAAACCAAACGGATCGTGCTTGTTTCCACCGACAAGAGCTTTGTGCAGAAAACGAGGACGGCGTTCGCCTCGTCGGAGGCGGTTGCGCTTGTTACGGTCGAGAAGAACGTCACCGAGTTACGCGGCGAAATCCAGGAGGCTGATTGCAGCGCGGTGATCGTCGACATGGATGCGGCCAAGCTCAACGAGATCGAGGCGCTGCAGCGCATTACGCGGCGGCTCGAGAGGCGCGCTGCAATCATCGTTGTGACTCAGGAATTCAATGCGTCCGCCGCGCGCATCCTGGTTCAGCTTCAGGTCGCCGATTTTCTGGTCAAGCCGCTGACCACCGCCGATCTTGTTCGCTCCTGCGTTCGCGCGCTTGAGGGACCGGGGCGCGAAGAGAACACCGAGTCGCAAATCTACACGTTCATGCCCGCCGCCGGGGGGGTAGGCACCACCACGCTGACGCTGCAAACCGCGTTCCAGCTCCACCATTCGGTAACGCGCGGATCGTCGACCTGCGTAGTCGATCTCAATTTCCAGCAAGGCTCATGCGCCGAATATCTCGACCTCGAGCCACGCTTCGACATCAACGAAATCGATAATCAGCCGGAACGCCTTGACCGCCAGCTTCTTGACGTGATGCTCTCGAAACATGCGAGCGGTCTCTGCGTGCTGGCTGCGCCTGCGCGGCCAGCGGAGATGCGCACGTTCAACGCCGACGTGGTTGTCCGCATGCTGGACCTCGTCTCCGCCTATTTCGACAATGTCGTCATCGACATGCCGCGCACGTGGTTTCCCTGGACGGAAACCGTGCTGCTGGGCTCAAACAAGCTCTACATCGTCGCCGAAATGACCGTGCCGTGCCTGCGCCATACGCAGCGGCTGATCCAGGCCGTTTATGAGACGGTGGGCAAGGAGGTGAAGCCAAACGTCATCGTCAACCGCTTCGAACAACGCCTGTTCGAAAGCGGCATCAAGCGGGCCGACGTCCAGGCATTCCTCGGCGAGCATTTCGTCGGCGGCATCTCGAACAATTACAAGCTGGTGCGCGAGGCCGTCGATCGCGGCGTTCCGCTGCACGAGATCGACCCCAACGCGAATGTCGTCAACGATCTCAGGCGAATAGTCCTGCCTGATGAGGTCGTGGCGGAAACGCGGAAAAAGCGTTCACTGTTCGGGCTCGGCAAAAGTCTTTTGAGGAGAGCCGGGTGATCAGCCGATTTTCGACGCTCCAGAAACGCGATGCCACGCCGGAAAGCCGGCAGGAGCAGGCGCCAATCCAGCATCGGCCGGTCGTCATCCCGACGACACGCAAGCCGGCCCCGCCGAAACTCGAGGTGGGACCGGCAAAGCCCACGAAGGTCCTCGACGCCAGAATGCGCATTCACCGCATGCTGATCGAAGAGATCAACCTCGTAGCGCTCGAGCGCCTGCCGCGCGACGAGATGCGGCGGCAGGTGCATGATTTCGTCTCCGAGAAGGCGCGCGGCGAACGGCTTGCGGTCAATGTCGCCGAACTCGACGCGCTGGTGGATGACATTGTCGACGAAATGGTCGGCCTCGGCCCGCTCGAGCCGTTGCTGAAAGACCCAGCCATCAACGACATCCTGATCAACGGCCATCGCAGTTGCTTCGTCGAGCGGCATGGCAAGCTCGAGCAGGTGCATATTCCGTTCAAGGACGAAGCTCACCTCATACGCATCGTCAACAAGATCGTTGCGGCCGTAGGCCGCCGCGTCGATGAATCCCAGCCGATGGTCGACGCGCGCATGCTCGACGGCTCACGCTTCAATGCCGCCATCCGACCGGTCGGTGTCGACGGGCCGCTGGTATCCATCCGCAAATTCTCCAAGAATAAGCTCGGTCTGCATAAGCTCGTTGAATTTGGTGCGGTCACGCAGAACATGGCCGAGATCCTTGCCGCCGCAGTCCATGCCCGCAAGACGACGATTATTTCCGGCGGCACCGGCACCGGCAAGACGACGATGCTGAACGCGCTGTCGGCCTTCATCTCCGAAGACGAGCGCCTGATCACCATCGAAGACGCGGCCGAACTGCAATTGCAGCAGCCGCATGTGGCGCGCATGGAGACGAGGCCGGCCAATATCGAAGGTCACGGCGAACTCAAGCAGCGCGATCTGGTCAAAAACGCGCTGCGTATGCGGCCGGACCGCGTCATCCTCGGCGAGTGCCGCGGAGAGGAAGCCTTCGACATGCTTCAGGCGATGAACACCGGCCACGAAGGCTCGATGGCGACCATTCATGCCAACACGCCGCGCGACGCGATTTCCCGTCTCGAACAGATGCTCGGCATGACCGGAATGCCGATGACCGTGCAGTCGATCCGCAGCCAGATCGCAAGCGCGCTCGACATCATCGTGCAGCTTACCCGGCTTTCCGACGGCAAGCGCAAGGTCACGAGCGTCGCCGAAGTGACCGGGATGGAAGGCGACGTGATCCAGATGCAGGAGATATTTCGCTTCGTGCGCACCGGCATGGAAGCGGACGGGACGATCCTTGGCCACTTCGAGGCGACGGGCCTGCGCCCGCGCTTCCTCGAAGACCTGAAGGCGATGGGCATCGAATTTCCTGGGCGATACTTCGAGCCTGGCAGACAGCAGGAATAATCAATGCTCGAGGGATTCAGCGCCATCTATGTGATTTATGCCGGCGCCGGTCTGACCGGCATCATGATCGCCGAAGCGTTTTACCTGCTTTACGCCGGGCACCGGGATCGCCGCATGGCGATCAATCGGCGAATGAAGCTGCAGGAGAAAAAGCTCAGCCAAGAGCAGGTGCTGATCCAACTGCGCAAAGAGCGTGGGATGGAAGGCGGTGCTTCGATGCTTTCGCTCGACCGGATTCGGGAGCTGCGGATCCAGTCCGGCATGGTCCTACCACTGCCGAAATTTCTGCTGATCACGTCGGGTCTGGCGCTTGGCCTCTGCCTGTTTGCCGTTTCCTACGGCCTGCCGCTGATCATTGCACTGGCAGTGCTTCCGGTCATGTGTTTGGTCTTTCCGATCATGACCCTGCGGTTCCTGCGCAAGCGGCGGCACAAGATCTTCGGAATGCAGCTTCCAGAAGCTCTGGAACTCATCACGCGAAGCCTCAAGGCAGGGCATCCGGTTCCGGTGGCGATCTCGATGGTGGCACGTGAAATGGCCGATCCGATCGGCACCGAATTCGGCGTGATCGCCGACGAAGTGACCTATGGCTCCGACCTGGTTTCCGCGCTGCATTCGCTGTTCGAGCGCGTCGGACACGAGGACCTGCCACTGTTCGTCACCGCTGTGTCGATCCAGAGCAGCTCAGGCGGCAATCTGCGCGAAATCCTGGATGGTCTGTCGTCGATCATCCGCGAGCGCGGAAAGCTGCGGCGCAAAGTGCGAGCAATCTCGACCGAGGGCCGCATGTCGGCCTACATCCTGACCGCCGTACCGGCGCTGCTGATGGTCGGCATCATGGTCATGATGCCGCAATTCTACGAGAGCGTCTGGGGCGAGCCGATGACTTGGTATCTGTTGGGCGGCTCGATCTCATGGCTAATGCTGGGCAACGCCATGATGTTCAAGATGTCGAACTTCAAATTCTGACATGGAAACCCTGATCGGTCTCCTTGCCTCCCTTCGCCCGACGTCGCTGGCGCTTTTGCTGCTCGCCGTGGGAGGAGGAGCGATCCTCTGGCAATGGAGTACCGCGCGTGGAGGACGCGGCGACTTGAAGCGCCGGCTCAAGGTCGAAGTCTCAGAGGTTGCGGAGGCACCCAAGCCGACCGCCGCGCCGAAACGGAACGCCAGCGCCGTCCGCGACAAGGCGATGAAAACCGCCCATGAATTCTACGCCAAAAGCGATCCGGAAAACGTTGCGCGGCTGCGGATGAAACTCATCCAGGCTGGTCACATGGATCCAGGCGCGGTCGGCAGTTTTTTTGTCATCCGCTTTGTCGGCTTCCTGGCTGGAGCCGTTGTTGCGTTTCTGGTCGTCCGCTGGTTTGGCGGTGAATCGGCAGTTCCGAGCCGCTGGACTTTTATCATCATGTCCGGTGGCGCCGGTTATTTTCTGCCGGGTCTTGTATTGACCTCGCAGGTCCGTACGAAAATGCGGGAATACCGCAATGGCTTTCCCGATTTCATGGACCTGATGATCGTCTGCGCGGACGCCGGCATGAGCATGGAGGCCGGGATCGAGCGGGTGTCGAAAGAGCTCTTTATCACTTATCCCTCGCTCAGCCAGAACCTTCAGCTTGTCTCGCTCGAACTCAGGGCGGGGCGCAGCCTTGACGATGCGCTGAAATCGTTGGCTGATCGCCTGAGCCTCGACGAGGTACGCTCCTTCGCCACGCTGCTTCAGCAATCGAAGGAGCTTGGCACCAGCCTTTCGGGCGCGCTTCGGGTTTATTCGGACGAAATGCGTCACAAGCGCATGTCGATAGCTGAGGAAAAGGCGCACGCGCTGCCGGCAAAGATGTCGGTGCCGGTTACGGTCTGCATCCTGCCAGTCGTGCTGATGATCGCCATCATCCCGATCATCGTGAAAATGACGGCAGGCGACTGATCCGCTCCAGTCGATAGTTAATCCAATATGTTCGGCTTTCCTAATATTTGCTCGAAACCCGCCACCGAAGCTTAAGCCGAGCCCGCTATTATGCTTGATGAGACGGCCCGCCAAGCGGCCGGATGGGGCAGATTATGGGGCAATCGAAATTCGCCGCGTTGGCTGCGGTCGCAGTCGTGACGATTGTGACGGGATGCACGACGAGCAGCGTCGACGTCACCGAGACCACGTCGATCGCTCCGGCGACGACCGACATCAGCAGGGCTGATCTCGTATCTGGCAAGACGCAGTTCCGCGAAGCCAATTATGGGTTGGCGGAAAAGCACTTCCGCAAGGCGGTGGAACTTCGGTCCGACAATGCCGAGGCATGGCTGGGACTTGCCGCCTCCTACGACCAGCTCGGCCGCTTCGATTTTGCCGACCGCGCTTACGATCAGCTTGTTGTGGTTGCCGGCCGCCGGGCCCACATCGTCAACAATATGGGGTATTCGCAATTGTTGCGCGGCAACAAGAAAAAAGCCCGCGAATTGCTTCTGGAGGCCAAGGCAGGAATGACCGATACCTCGTTGGTCGATGCCAACCTCGCACTGATGAACAAGCCGTAGCAGCGTTCGAACCGTCGCCGGATCCAACGAATTGCAGTTGGCTTACAGACCGCCGCGGGGTCCACCGTGAATAATTGTAGAAGCCTGGCTAGATCGGTTCTGGAGCGAAATGGTGGCGTAGAACGGATCTGGCATGTTGTTCAGCGCCAGAACTTACCCTTCTAAACTGGAATTGGTCACGAGTGGTGCTGGCGATCACCCATTTCGAATGTTTATTTTTCAATAGAATTAGCGACGGGTAACCGTTCCGCGCTGTGCACAGTCGAGCGATACCTGCATCCGCTCGCTGAGAGCGCTCTGCATTCGCGGCCACGGAACGGCGGCATCCTCCATCCGGACAGCGGTTTGACCGTCCGGCAGCTTTTCTGTGAGGACGAATTCCGTCCTACTTAAGAGTTTAGTGATCAATGAAACAACTTCTTTGCCGCAGGGATGCATTTTGCCGGCATGATGCACCAAATTCTGCTTTTGAAACGGTTCTGTCGAGACAGCCGCGGTAACTTTGCGACCGGTCTCGTTGTCATGCTGCTTCCTATGATTGCAGCAGTCGGCGCCGCGGTGGATCTCGCGAACATGAACCGCGAGAGGAGCAGGCTTCAATCGGCTCTGGATGCAGCAAGCATGGAGATCGCCGTTAAGGTCAACTCGGGCCTGAGCGACGGTGAGCTACAGGCGCTTGGCGACAAGCTACTCAAAGCCAACTTGGCATCGGTCGATGCAAGCGCGGATAACATACCCTCGCTCGTCTATCACGGTCTGGCGACGGAAAACGACGGAAGCCAGAGCCTCAGGACTGAATCCAGCCTCAACTACACCTATCTCATTCCGCGCTCAATCGGCGGCGATGGACCGTCATCGACCAACATTCTCGTCCGGTCCCGCATTACGTCCAGCAATGGTGATACCGCGTGCGTCTATGCCCTCAACCGGGCCGCGCCGCGCGCCTTCGAAGCGGCCGGAAGCACCACAGTCATCATGGATGGCTGCGTTATCGCTTCCAATTCGTCGGCTCCGGATTCCATCTATGTTGGCGGCGACGCGTCCCTTGAGGCGGACTGCATTCAATCATCTGGCGGAATAGTGGCGACCAGCGGACTGATCACCGATTGTGAGCAAAATCGCGTCAATGCGTGGCGACTGCCTGACCCATGGGGTAACCTGGTGGAACCGGTACCACCAATCTTGTATCCTAATCCGAACGCTGGCGACTTGACAGTCAGTCCAGGGCGGTATCGAAATCTCGATCTGAGCGGCGACAAAACCCTGGAGCCGGGCCTCTATTATGTCGAAGGTTCTCTTTCCGTCAAAGGCACAGTGACCGGCGCCGGTGTGACCATCTTCATGGCTGATGGCGGTATAACAGTGAACGGCAACGGCTCGCTGTCATTGAGCGCGCCGCAGACAGGCGACTATGCCGGCATGCTGATGATGTCGGCACGAGCGAACACATCGTCCCACCTGTTCAATGGGAATGGCGCCACTGATCTGAACGGCGTCCTGTACTTCCCCTATGGCGACCTGACCTACAATGGTAACAACGGAACTAGCAGCACCTGCCTGCGAATCGTTGCCGACACGATCAAGATGAGCGGCAATTCGAACATCAAGTCCGACTGCAGTGCGGAACTGGGGGGGCGCGAAGCTAGAGTGGCAGGCCCGTTCTACTTTTCGATGTAAGGCAGTTGCGAACGTTCGAGACCTCCCATTGGCCCACGCACCACCGACGCTCGGTTTTGTGTCCCGAAATGTGTCCTGATCTCGAATTTGCGGTGTGGTGAGGAGCGCTTTGGGCCCGCAACCCTTGGAAAGATTGGTGCCGCTTAGGTGACTCGAACACCTGACCCCATCATTACGAATGATGTGCTCTACCAACTGAGCTAAAGCGGCCCGGGAAGCCGGGGCCTCCAAGATGCGCTGGGTGATAGACGCAACCCGCCACAAATTCAAGATGGGACTTGGCATTTCGTGTCGGCTCATTCCGGGCCTATAAGCGACCGCCGCACCGATCGGCCATGCGGCTGTGCGAAAACCACTCCGGCAGGTTGCGCGACGTCGCGTTGGCGCTGCATCGGGAAATCGGCGAAAAATGTTGATTCCTTTACCGAAAACCGCCGAAATGAGCTTTGGATGCGTCACGAAGACAGAATGCGGCCGCTGGCCCGTTGATTGATTGATCGCCTGCGGCTAACGATCATGACATGTGACCGTAGGTGCAGAGGGATCCAGCTTGGACGCGATCGAAAAAGCGATCCGGAATGCCTTCGAGAAAGGCAATGCCGAAGACCGCGCGTTTCGCGAGCGGGTCTATCGATCGGCCTTCGCCGCACTTGATCGTGCCCTGCAGGCCAACCCGGGCGTGACGGTGGAACTCGCCATCAAGCGCCGCAAGGCGGTGCAGGCCAAGATCACCGAAATCGAATCCGAATTCCTGCCGGCGGTTCCCGGCGTCGGCCCACAGACCGATGATGACGCTGCAGCACCGGCGGTGGAGCAGCCGGCTGACAGCGCAGCAGAAGTTGAGGCCGAACCGGATGCCGACGCCGATGCCGAACCAGCGCCGGCGCCTGACGTCATTGTCGACGGTCCGGCGGAGTCTCCCGCTTCCGACGTGCACCTTGCCGCCGACGCGCCCCCTGCATCCGACGCGCCGCGCTCGCGCGTCCTGCCGGTCGTTCCCGATATCATGCCCGAAGCGGCTTTTCCCGATGCGCCGGAGATCGACCTGTCGCCTCCATCAACCGGAGACGACGCAGAGGTGCTGCCCGACCGCGACGACAGGCGGGTGAGAGGCCCCCGCCTGCCTCTCACCGCGATCTTCCTCGGCGTGACGCTGCTCGCAGCTGTCGGTATCGGCCTCTATTTCGCTGCGCAGACCGGCGTCTTCAAGTCGGCGGCCGAACTCGACACCGCCCCGCCGCAGACGGAACCGACGGTGGAGGACGATGATTTTACGCCGCCAAGCGACACCGCCTCGCCGCTGAACGCCGGCGAGGCGGAGCGCGACTGGATCAATGTGTTTTCGCCGAGCGACCCGGCGCTTGTCAGCGCGCCTTCGGATGCCAAGGCCGAAGTCATGCAGGACGACAGCGGTTCCTTCCTGCGCATCCGGTCGGGCGCCTCCGGTTCGGCGATCAGCTTCGACGTCGGGCAAGGCGTCTTGGAAAAACTCGCCGGCAAGCATGCCACGTTCGACATCATCGCCCGCTCCGAGGAGGGCCAGGAGACGCAGATCTCCGTCGACTGCAATTTCGGCGAACTCGGCGACTGCGGCCGCAAGCGCTACGCGGTCGGCCACGAGCGCAACGAATATCTGTTCGACGTGCGGTTTCCCGACAAGCGTCCGGGTGCTGCCGGCACCATCGCCATCAATTCCGACTTCGACAAACAGGGCAAGTCGGTCGACATCTACGAGATCCGCGTCTCGATTGTCCCTTGATTTCTGGAGCGAAACCGCTGGACCGCTGCACTCCGTAACCACTGTTACGGCATGGATCATCCATGCCGTGGTCTTCGAGCCTCGCAGTGATGAATGGCAGAGCAGCACGTTGACCCCGCACCCTTTTGCCTTCCCTCATCCGTCCTAATCGAGCAGCGCCTGCAACGTCTCGATGCGGTCGGCTTCGGCCGCCGGCTTGTCCCAGCGCAGCCGTGAAATGCGCGGAAAGCGCATGGCGACGCCGGATTTGTGCCGTGTCGAGCGGTTAAGCCCTTCGAACGCCACCTCCAGCACCAGGCCTTGTCTGCGGTCGGCCCGTACCGAGCGGACCGGGCCAAAGCGCTCGATGGTGTTGTCGCGGACATATTTGTCGATCTGCCTCAGTTCCTCGTCGGTGAAGCCGAAATAGGCTTTCCCCACCGGCACCAGTTCCTCCGATCCTTCCGGGCCGGACCAGACGCCGAACGTGTAATCGGAATAGAAACTCGAACGCTTGCCGTGGCCGCGCTGGGCATACATCAGCACGGCGTCGACCGTGTGCGGATCGCGCTTCCATTTGAACCATGGGCCTCTCGGCCGGCCGGTGAGATAGGGCGAATCCCAGCGCTTCAGCATTACGCCTTCAATGACCGGATGCAGCGGCTTGCGGCGCAATTCCTCCAGCGCCTGCCAGTCGGTGAATTCGACCAGGGGCGACAGATCGAAGCGGCTCGGATCGAGCGTCTGCACGAAGGCTTCGAGGCGGCCGCGCCGCTCGCGGAAAGAGCGCGCGCGCAAGTCCTCGTCGCCGATCTGAAGCACGTCGTAGCAGCGCATGAAGGCCGGGTATTGCTGCTGGATCTTCGGTGTCACGCTCTTGCGATTCAGCCGCTGCTGCAGGTCCGAGAACGTGCCGGTCGCCTGCAAGGGATCGCCGACCAGAAGCTCGCCGTCGAGGGTGGCAGAAAAATCCATCGCCTCTGCGAGGTCCGGAAAAGCGCCGGAGACGTCGTCGCCCGTGCGCGAATAGAGCCGGCGAATGCCGGCTTCCGATACGGCCTGGACGCGGATGCCGTCCCATTTCCACTCGGCGGCATAGTCGGCCGGGTCGAGCTTTTCGAGGTCGCCGTCACCGATCGGGTTCGATAGCATCACCGGCCGGAACAGCGCCAGCGCTGTCTTTTTGGGTTTTTCTGCCTTGCCTTCCAGCCAGGCGAAGAGCTCGGCATAGGGCGGCGTCAGCCCATGCCAGAGTTCTTCGATCTCGGCGACGTCGACCTTGCCGAGATCGGCCAGCGCCTGCTTGGCCAGCCGCGCCGAGACGCCGATGCGCAGGCCGCCGGTGACCAGCTTTATGATGGCGAAGCGAGCCGAGATGCTGGCGCTGTCGAGCAGCCGGGCCAGCACCTTCGGCCCGTCGGAACGGCTCGCCGCCTGTAATTTCGCGACGACCTCGGCGAGCGTCGGCTCACGGTTGGCGATATCCGCGGGCGATTGCGGCCAGACCAGCGACACCGTCTCCGCCAGGTCGCCGACATAGTCGTAGGAATAGCCGAACAGCACCGGGTCCATGCGTTCCATGACCAGCATGCGCAGCATCGCCGGCTTGACCGCCGCGATGGTCAGGTCGCCGGTAATAGCGGCCAGCGCCAGGCCGCGATCCGGATCCTCGACGCTGCGGAAATAATCGCTCAGCAGCGTCAGCTTGCCGTTGCGCGACGGCGTCAGCACGAGGCGATCGAGGAGTTCGGCGAAGCGGTTCATGAGGAGAACCATGGCCGAGCGTCGCGTTCTGTCGCGCCCCCCTCTGTCCTGCCGGACATCTCCCCCACGAGGGGGGAGATTGGCAGTTTCGTTCTTGCCGCCCGTCTTACAACGTCAGCGATTGGCGAAAGCCGGCGCAACATCCGATCTCCCCCCAAGTGGGGGAGATGGCCGGCAGGCCAGAGGGGGGTGCCAAAGAGCGCTACGTCGGCCGTGAGCACCATCAATCGCCCTCATCCTCGTAGCCGACGAGATGCAGCGGCCTGGCGGCGATGCCTTCGAGTTCGCACCAGCGCACCAGCGCTTCCTCGCGACCATGCGTCACCCAGATTTCCCCGGCGCCAGTTTCCCTGATCGTGGCGGTCAGCTCGTCCCAGTCGGCATGGTCGGAAATGATCAGTGGCAGCTCGACGCCGCCCTGCTTGGCGCGCTGGCGGATGCGCATCCAGCCGGACGCAAAACACGAGATCGGATCGGGAAAGCGTCGTGCCCAGCGGTCGGCGAAGGCCTGTGGCGGGCCGACGACGATGGCGCCGGAGAAATCGTCCTTGCCACCGCTTTCGACGGTCGCCGGCTCCAACGTCCCGAGGTCGATGCCCTGGCTCTGGTAATAGTCGCTGAGCCTGGCCAGCGCGCCATGGATGTAGATCGGCCTGTCGTAGCCGGCATCGCGCAGCAACCGCATGACGCGCTGCGCCTTGCCGAGCGCATAGGCGCCGACCAGATGCGCGCGTTCGGGAAACTGCGCCGTCGATTTCAGCAGGCGGGCAATCTCTTCGGTATCGGGCGGATGGCGGAACACCGGCAGGCCGAAGGTCGCCTCGGTGATGAACACGTCGCACTTGACCGGTTCGAACGGCTCGCAAGTCGCGTCCCTCTGGCGCTTGTAGTCGCCCGAAGCGACGATGCATGAGCCCTGATGCACAACCTCGATCTGTGCCGAGCCGAGCACATGGCCGGCCGGATGGAAGGTTACGGCGACGCCGTTCAGCGCAATCGTCTCGCCAAGTGCTGCCGCTTGCGTGGTCCCGGCAAAGCCCTCGCCGTAGCGCAGCCCCATAATGTCAAGCGTCGGTTGTGTGGCCAATACCGAACGGTGGCCGGAACGGGCATGGTCGGAATGGCCGTGCGTGATCAGTGCCCGGTTGACCGGCCGCACCGGATCGATGAAGAAATCGCCGGGTGGGCAATAGAGGCCCTCGGGCCGGGGGTGAAGCAGGTCGCTGGCGCGCATGGCTCCAAGATAGTTGCTAATTCCGGCGCGGGAAGCCTGTTGCAAGTGACTGCTGACTCGGCATACAGGCAACTGCCGGCGGGATCTCCATCACGAAACCGCATCAGGCCTCGTCCGGCGACGCTTTTCGTTCATCTGCGCCACACCTGGCGGCGGCTGCGAAAAAGCCTGGATTCACATGCCCGAAAGGGCAGGACACCAACACGGAGGACCTTGCATGCGCTGGAACTTGGTGGTCTTGGCACCTTGCCTGGCACTGGCCGGCTGCGTTGGCACCTCGATTGCCGAGCGGCAGGACGCGAATGTCCAGTCCTCGCTGCAATATGATAGCGTGCCTTGCAATCAATTGCTGGCGCAACGCAACCGGCTGGCGCAGCAATACCGCCTTCCGCAGGATGCCAAGCCGTCTTTCTCCGATCCCGGGGTGGGCCTCGGCCCGTTCACGCCGGACGCCCGTTCCAAGGCCCAGCGCGATCTCGAACAGGCCAGCGGCCGGATCGACGCCATGAACCGGTCGATCGCCCGCCGCGAATGTGGCAAGCCGGGTTAATATCCCGCGTTGCGATCCACGACATTCTCAAGCTTCTCGCCGCGCTCGAAGGCGGCCATCTGGCGCAGCATGATCGGCACCAGATGCACGGGATCGGAGGTCGCCGCCGCATGCGGCGTCACGAACACTTTCGGGTGGCTCCACAGCCGGCTGGTCTTCGGCAGCGGCTCGACCTCGAACACGTCGAGGCTCGCTTCCTTGAGCGTGCCGCCCTCCAGCGCACGCAGAATGTCGGCGTCTTTCTGCAACTTGCCGCGTCCGGCATTGATCAGCACCGAGCCGCCGAGGCCGTTGCGTTTCCTCAACTCCTTCAGCACGCCGTAATTGATGATGCCTTGCGTCTGCGGCGTGAGCGGCAAAAGCACCACCAGAATGTCGGTGGCGTTGAGGAAGGGGATCAATCCTGCCTCGCCGGCATAGGTCGAAACGCCTTCCATCGGCCGCTCGCTGCGCGACCAGCCATTGACCGCAAAGCCGAGCGACAAAAGCACCGACGCCGCTGCGCGGCCAAGCGTGCCGAGCCCCATGATGCCGACGGAGATGTCGCCGGCCGGCCGCTGCGGCGGCTCGTGCCAGATCTTCTTTTGCTGCTGCGACCGGTAGAGCATGCCCTGGCGATGGTGATCGAGCACCCGCCAGACGACATATTCGGTCATGTATTGGGTCAGGTTGTCGGCCACGACCTTGACGATCGGAACGTCGGGCAAAGTGGGATCGGCGAAGATGTGGTCGACGCCGGCGCCGATCGAAAAGACAGCGCGCAGATTGGGCAGCGACGACAGAAGGTTCGGCCGCTGCTTCCAAACCACCGCATAGGTGATCGAAGGATCGCTGGCGCCGTCCGGCTCGAGCACCACCTCGCGTTCGGCCGACAAGAGTTCGCGCCAACGGCGTGGATGGATACCGGTGAGGGCAAGCAGGACACGGCCTTTTTCCATTGCGGATTCTTTTTTCCTCTATGCGGTACGGCCTTACTCGCTGACGATGCCGACCGGCGCCGTCTCGATCCTGAACGCGGCCGAGATCAGTGCCTTGGTATAGTCGGTCTGCGGCCGTTCGAAAATCTGTTCGGACGGGCCGGCTTCGACGATCCTGCCATTGCGCATGACGATGACGTCGTTGGCAAGCGCACGGATGACCTTCAGATCGTGGCTGATGAACAGATAGGCGAGGTCGTGCTTCGCCTGCAGGCTGCGCAGAAGGTCGACCACCTGCGCCTGCACGCTCATGTCGAGCGCCGAGGTCGGCTCGTCCAGCATGACGAAGCGCGGGTTGAGCACCATGGCGCGGGCGATGGCGATGCGCTGGCGCTGGCCACCGGAAAACTCGTGCGGATAGCGATTGCGCGTGGCGGGTTCGAGCCCGACTTCCCCGAGCACCTCGACGATGCGCTTGTCGCGTTCATCGGGCGACAGTTTCGGCTCGTGGATCTTCAATCCTTCCTCGATGATCTCGGAGACCGACATGCGCGGGCTCAAGGATCCGAACGGATCCTGGAAGACGATCTGCAGCTCGCGCCGCAGCGGCCGCATGGCATTGAAACTCAGCTCGTTGATATCACGCCCGTTGAACTGAATGGTCCCGGTCGACGAGATCATCCTGGCCAGCGCCAGGCCGAGCGTCGTCTTGCCAGAGCCGGATTCGCCGACGACGCCGAGCGTCTGGCCGGCGCGCACGGCGACGTCGATGCCGTCGACCGCCTTTACATTGTCGACGGTGCGCCGGAAAAAGCCTTTCTTGATCGGAAACCAGACTTTGACGTCCTGGCCGGTCATGACCGGCTTGGCGGCAGCGTTGGCGGCGGGCGGCTTGCCCTTCGGTTCGGCAGCAAGCAGATGCCGCGTATAGCTGTGCTGCGGCTTGGCGAAGATTTCTTTCGTCGGCCCGGTCTCGACGATCTTGCCCTTGGTCATCACGCAGACCCGGTCGGCGATCTTTCTGACGATGCCGAGATCATGGGTGATGAACAGCATCGACATGCCCTTGCGGCTCTTCAGCTCCGCAAGCAGTTCGAGGATCTGCGCCTGCACGGTGACATCGAGTGCCGTCGTCGGCTCGTCGGCGATCAGCAGTTCCGGCTCGTTGGCCAGCGCCATGGCGATCATGACGCGCTGGCGCTGGCCGCCGGAAAGCTGGTGCGGGTAGGCGTCGAGCCGCTTCTCCGGCTCGCGGATGCCGACCTCGTTGAGCAGCTCCAGGGTGCGCGCCTTGGCTTGGCGGTCCCCCAGCCCCTGGTGCAATGTCAGCACCTCGACGATCTGCTGCTCGATCGTGTGCAGCGGGTTGAGCGAGGTCATCGGCTCCTGGAAGATCATGGTGATCTTGTTGCCGCGCACGCGGCGCAATGCCTTCTCGTCGGTGGCGAGCAGGTCGGCGCCCTGGAACAGGATCTTTCCCGACGGATGGCTGGCGGCCGGATAGGGCAGCAGCTTCAGCACCGACAGCGCCGTGACCGACTTGCCGGAGCCGGATTCGCCGACCAGCGCCACCGTCTCGCCCTTGGCGATGTCGAAGGAGATGTGGTCGACGGCCATCGACTGGCGGCCTTCCTGCGCGAAGGCGACGCTGAGGTTGCGCACGGAGAGGAGAGGGGCTTCGCTCATCTGAACGTCTTGCGCGGATCGAAGGCGTCGCGGGTCGCCTCGCCGACGAAGACCAGCAGCGACAGCATCAGCGAGATGACGACGAAGCCGGAAATACCCAGCCATGGCGCGTTGAGGTTGCGCTGCGCCTGCTTGAGGAGCTCGCCCAGCGAGGCCGAGCCGGGCGGCAGGCCGAAGCCAAGGTAGTCGAGCGAGGTCAGCGTCGAGATCGAGCCGCTGAGCAGAAACGGCAGGAAGGTCAGCGTCGCCACCATGGCGTTTGGCAACAGATGCCGGAACATGATGGTGCCGTTGGGCACGCCGAGCGCGCGCGCGGCGTTGACATATTCGAAGTTGCGGGCGCGCAGGAACTCGGCTCGCACCACGCCGACCAGCGCCACCCAGGAGAACAGCAGCATCAGCCCGAGCAGGATGAAGAAGCCGGGCGGCAGGATGGCGGCGACGATCAGCAAGAGATAAAGCACCGGGATCGCCGACCAGATTTCTATGAAGCGCTGGAACAGAAGGTCGGTCCAGCCGCCGAAATAGCCCTGCAATGCACCGGCCGTCACGCCGATCACCGCCGAGCCAGCGGTGAGGATCAGGCCGAACAGCACCGAGACTCTGAAACCGTAGATGACGCGCGCCAGCACGTCGCGCGCCTGGTCGTCGGTGCCCAGCCAGTTCCAGTTGCCGACGACGCAATTGGGGTCGGCCGCACCTTGCGGATACTGGTTGCAGCGTGTCTTGACGTCATAGAGCCAGGACGGCTTGGTCGGTGCGGCCTCGGGAATGGCGTTGTTGACGGTCCGGTAGGAGTAGCGGACCGGCGGCCAGATCATCCAGCCATGGGCATTGATCTCGTCCTGGATGACCGGGTCGCGATAGTCGGTGACCGCATAAAAGCCGCCGAACTTCTCCTCGGGATAAGCGACCAGGACCGGAAACAGGATCTCGCCCTTGTAGGAAACGAGGACCGGCTTGTCGTTGGCGATCCATTCGGAAAACAGCGACAGCACGAAAAGCACGAGGAAGATCCACAACGACCAATAGCCGCGCCGGTTGGCCCTGAAATTCTGCAGGCGCCGCTGGTTGAGCGGCGACAGCCAGGGTCGGGCGATCCGGCCCGGCGCCGTTTCGGCTGCGGCCCCGGCCATCAGACGTCTCTCCGCTCGAAGTCGATGCGCGGATCGACCCAGGTATAAATCAGGTCGGACAGGAGCCCGACAATCAGGCCAAGCAGCGAGAAGATATAGAGGTTGGCGAACACCACCGGGTAGTCGCGCTCGACCACCGACCTGAAACCGAGCAGGCCGAGGCCGTCGAGCGAAAAGATGTTCTCGATCAGCAGCGACCCGGTGAAGAAGGCCGAGATGAAGGCGCCCGGAAAGCCGGCAACGACGATCAGCATGGCGTTGCGGAAGACGTGCCCGTAGAGAACCTGCCGTTCCGACAGACCCTTGGCGCGCGCGGTCACCACATACTGTTTGCGGATTTCCTCGAGGAACGAATTCTTGGTCAGCAGCGTCGTGGTGGCGAAGGCCGACAGCACCAGCGCCGTCAGCGGCAAGGTCATGTGCCAGAGATAGTCGACGATCCGCGCCGGCCAGGACAACTGGTCCCAATTGTCGGACGTGATGCCGCGCAGCGGGAACCAGTCGTAGAACGATCCGCCGGCAAACAGCACCATCAGCAGTATGCCGAAAAGGAAGCCTGGAATGGCGTAGCCGACGATAACGACGCCGCTGGTCCATACGTCGAATGCCGAGCCGTCCTTGACTGCCTTGCGGATGCCGAGCGGGATCGAGATCAGGTAGGACAGCAGCGTGATCCATAGCCCGATCGAGATCGACACCGGCATTTTCTCCAGGATCAGCTCGATCACCGAAATGTCACGGAAATAGCTGTCGCCGAAATCGAACCGGAAATAATTCCACAGCATCATGCCGAAGCGCTCGAGCGGTGGCTTGTCGAAGCCGAACTGCTTTTCCAGCTTGGCGATGAATTCGGGGTCGAGCCCTTGCGCGCCGCGATATTTCGAACCGACGTCGCCGGCCACGTCGACATTGGTGGCGCCGGCGTCACCACCGCCGCCGCCAAGCCGATCGCTGCCGCCCTGGTTGGTCAGCCTGGCGATGACCTGCTCGACCGGCCCGCCCGGTGCAAACTGGATGACGGCGAAGGACACCGCCATGATGCCGAACAGGGTCGGGATCATCAGCAGGATGCGGCGCAGGATATAGGCGCCCATCAGGCTCTCTGCCTTGCTTGAGCGAAAATCTCAGGCTTTGCCAATCTTTGCCGCCTTGTCCTTGTCGAACCACCACAGCGCCTCGACCGGAAAGCCGAAATCGGGCTTCTGCTCGGGAAAGCCGAACATGTCCCAATAGGCCACTCGGTGATTCGCGAGATAATATGTTGGAATCCAGTCTAGCCGCGCGCGCAAGACCCGATCGAGCGCTTTGAGCGCCGTGACCAGTTCTATCCGGCTCTGCGCCCTGCCGGCTGCCTCGATCAGCGCGTCGACGGCTTTGCTTTCCGTACCGGGATAATTGCGCATTCCCGGCGTTTTCGCCATCCGCGAATCATAGAGGATTTCCAGGCCGTCGGCAGTCGGCGTCGCCCCGATCGACCATGCGAGCAGGTTGAAATCGAAGTCGAAATTGCTCTGCCGCTGTTCATATTGCGTCGAATCGACCTGCCGGATCGAAGCGTCGATTCCGATCGTTTTCATGTTCTCGGACCACGGGGTGAAAAGCCGAACGATGCCATCGTCCTCAGCCAGCATTTCCACCCGCAGCCGCTCACCCTTTTCATTGACGACGAAATTGCCGGCTCGCTTCCAGCCGGCTTCGGCAAGCAGTCTCGAAGCCGCGCGCAGCAGCTTGCGGTCGTGGCCCGAACCGTCGGAGACAGGCTGCATCACCGCTTCGCCGAAGGTTTCCGGCGGCAACTCGGCTCGGAACGGCTCCAGCAGGGCCAATTCCTCGGGCGAGGGCAGGCCCTCGGCCCTGTAATCCGACCGTTCGAAGTTCGATTGCGAGCGCTCGTAGGCGCCGTAAAACAGAACCCGCCTGGTCCATTCGAAATCGAAGCAATTGGCGATCGCCCGTCTGACGCGCACATCGCGGAATTGCGGACGACGCTGGTTCAGCGCGACAGACTGCATGGATGGCGTTTTCTCTCCGGGAAATTCGCGTTTGACGACCCTGCCGTCCTTCAGCGCCGGAAAATCGTAACCGGTCGCCCATGCCCGCGAGGTAAATTCCTCGCGAAAATGCGTGTCCCCCTTTTTCAGGGCTTCAAACGCAGCCTGGCGATTGATGTAAAAATCGATGCGGATGCGGTCGAAATTGTAGAGGCCGCGGTTCACGGCCAAATCCCTGCCCCAATAGTCGGCGACACGCTCATATTCGACGGTCTGTCCCGCGGCCACGCGCCCTATTTTGTAAGGTCCGGAGCCGAGCGGCGGTTTCATCGTCGAGGCATCGAAATCATTGACCGTATAAAAGGCTTTGGACACGATCGGCATGGCGACGACCGCAAGGATATTCTGCGCCGACTGTTTGCCGTTGAAGGTGAGGTCGACGGTTGCCGGATCGACTGCGACCGCCTCCGTCATATGACGCAACGCCTGGGAGAGGTTCGGATGGCCCTTGTCCTTGTAAAGCTTCAATGCGAAGGCGACGTCCTCCGCTGTCAGTGGCGAGCCGTCGTGGAAGCGCGCCTGCGGTCGCAGGCTGAAGCGGAAGCCATTGCGGTCCGGCGACAAGGTAACGGACTCGGCAAGCCGGCCATAGACCGCATCCGGCTCATCGAGAGCGCTTGCCATCAGCGAATCGAAGCAGAGTTCGGTGCGCGGCGGCGATTCCCCCCTCAACACAAGCGAATTCAACGTGTTGAACGTCAGGAAGCTCTGATTGAAGGTGGAGTTCGGCGGTGCGAAATTCATCTGGCCGCCCTTGGCCGCGTCCGGATTGACATAGGCGAAATGCCTGAAACCTGGGGAATATTTGAGGTCGCCGAAGGCCGACAGGCCGTGCAGCTTTACGCCGGTCGCGACGGCGGCGAAGGCCCGGCCGGGCAGCAAAGCTGCCGCCGTGGCAGCGGCGCCCAGGGCCAGAAAGTCGCGGCGGGCCAGAGCGGCGCGGCGGGGGAGCGCCGCCATCAATTGCCGCTCTTGTATTTTGCCGCCAGCGCCTTTTCCTTATCCGGATCGATCCACCAGGAATTCTGGTCGACGCCGCTATAGGCCGGTTGCTTCTCGGGGATGCCGAACTTGTTCCAGTAGGCTATCCAGACCGCCGACCGATGGTGTTGCGGCACTACATAGTAATTCCACAGCAGCACCCGGTCGAGCGCATGGGTGGCAGCAACCAGATCGTCGCGGTCGGTGGCAAAGATGACGCGGTCGACCAGCGCATCGACGACCGGATTCTTGATGCCGGCGTAGTTGCGCGATCCAGGCGTGTCAGCGGCCTTGGAGCTCCAGAAATCACGCTGCTCGTTGCCCGGCGAATCCGACTGTCCCAACTGCGATATGGTGACGTCGAAGTCGAAATTGTTGATGCGGTTGATGTATTGGGTCTGGTCGATCAGCCGCAGCGTGGCGTCGACGCCGATCTTGCGCAGATTGGCGATGTAGGGACTGGAAAGGACCTGGTCGGTGTCGTTCCAGCCGAGGATTTCGAACTTGAAGGGCTCGCCCGTCTTGGCATTGACCATCTTGCCGCCCTTGATCACCCAGCCCGCCTTGGCGAAGAGATCGACCGCAGTCTTGAGATACTTGCGCTCCGCCTGTGGCGAATCGTAGACCGGCAGCTTGAATTCCTGGGTGAAGACTTCGGGCGGCAGCTTGTCGCGATATTGCTCGAGGATTTCCAGCTCCTTGCCTTGCGGCAGGCCGCTCGATGCCAGTTCGGTGCCTTGGAAGTAACTGCTGGTACGGGTGTTGGAACCGAAGAACAAGGTACGATTCATGGTCTCGAAATCGAGTGGGTAAGTCAGCGCGGCGCGCACCAGACGATCCCCAAACAGCGGACGCCTCGTGTTGAGCATGAAGGCCTGCATCGGCTCGGGTGAGGCGGTCTTGAATTCCTGCTTGATGACGTCGCCGGCCTGGACTGCCGGGAAATTATAGGCCGTGTTCCAGCGCCTCGAACTGTTTTCCGGCCTGATGTCATGCAGTCCGCCCTTGGTGAAGGCTTGCCAGGCCGCATTGTCGTCGAGAAAATAGCTGAAACGCTGCCTGTCGAAATTCTCGCGGCCGATCTTCACCGGCAGTTTGGCAGCCCAGTAGTCCGGAACCCTCTGCCAGATGATTTCAGAGCCAGGCTTGAAGCTGGCGATCTTGTGGGCGGCCGAGCCGAGCGGCGGCTCCAAGGTCGGTCTGGTGATGTCGCGCTTCTTGCCGGTGGCGTCGGTGCCTTCCCACCAGTGCTTCGGCAGCACGACGAGATCGCCGAGAATTTTCGGCAACTCCCGGTTGCCCTTCTGGTCGAAATGGAATTCCACCTCGCGGTCGGAAACCGCAATCGCCTCGGTGACATTCTCGAAATAGCGGCTGTACATCGGGCTGTTGGCCTTCAGCACCTGAAACGACCAGATCACGTCGTCGGTGGTGATCGGCTTGCCGTCATGCCATTTGGCCCGCGGATCAAGACGGTAGGTCGCAGAGGAATAGTCGTCCGGATGTTTGTAGGCGTCGGCGATCAGCGGATGGCTGACGCTGCCTTCGTCGGTCGCCTGCTCCATCAGCGTGTCGTAGAGCAAGCCGCCGCCGAATTGGGCAAAACCGGCTGCCGGCGAACCCTGGACGATATAGGGATTGAAGCTGTCGAACGTGCCGAGCACCACCGAATTCAGCGTGCCGCCCTTCGGCGCGTTCGGATTGACGTAGTCGTAGTGCTGGAAGTTATTGCCATATTTGGATTCGCCGATCAGCGACGAGGTGGTGCGCCATTCGTCCGCGAAGGCTGCTTGCAGGCCGCCGGCAAAAGCCGCCACAACCAGCATCGATCTGAGAAACGTTCGGCCAACCGTCATGCCTTCTCCTCTGCGCGATAGCTGTTAGCGGACAATCTAGTTCATTTGACGCTCATGAAAACCGCGACAGCCCGGCTTTGTCGCCGCACATGCGATTTTCCCATTGAAAAAGCCGGGCTGAACCCGGCTTTTTCAAGGAATGTTTCGATTACAATTGCGTTATTGCGCCGGAGCTGGTGCGGGAGCAGCAGGCGCCGCAGGGGCGGCCGGTGCTTCACCCTCTGCCGGCTTGGCCGGCGCCGCGCCTTCGGCCGGTGCGGCTGCTGAAGCGCCAGCCGTCGGCAGCGGCTTCGGACTGTCCGACAGCGTGCGCAGATAGGCGATGACGTTGGCGCGGTCCTCGTCCTTCGGCAGGCCGGCGAAGCCCATCGCCGTGCCCTTCACGAACTTCTTCGGCGAGAGGAGGAAGTGATTGATGTTGTCGTATGTCCACTTCTCGGCGCCGCCCTTGGAAAACTCCTTCATGCCGGCCGAATAGGCGAAGCCCGCATGCTCGGCGACGGGACGGTCGATGAGATCCCAGAGGTCGGGGCCGACCTTGTTCGGTCCGCCCTTTTCGCCGGTGTGGCAGGCCTGGCACTTCTTGAACACGGCGGCGCCCGCCTCGACATTGGCGTTGGCCAGAAGGTCGGCGATCGGCTTGGCTTCTGCAGCGGGGGCTGCCGGGCCGCCCTCGGCAGGCTCCTCGGTCGCCTCGATGGCAAAGCCGGGTTTTTCCGGTGTGGGGGAGGCGAACAGCGCATCGGATATGATGCCGATCGAGAAGACGACGAACACGGTTCCGAGCAGGCCGCCGATCAGCTTGTTGATTTCGAAAGAGTCCATACGCCCCAGGCTCCCTTTTCCGGCGGACCGATCTGTCCACTCTGTCCGTCGGTAATCGTGAACCACCCCGCGAGGCGGTCAAATCGGGCGGAAACTAGGTCTTTTGCTCTGGCGTTGCAACACCTATAAGGGCGCTGCCAGTGAGACCTTTTGCCACTTTTCCCTTCCTCTTTTTCGGACGCTTCATCACCCGATGTCCACGCTCATTCTCATCCCGGCCCGCATGGCCTCGACCCGCCTGCCGGGCAAGCCGCTGGCCGACATCGCCGGCGTCCCGATGATTGTCCATGTCGCCCGCCGCGCCGCCGAAGCCGGGCTCGGCCGGGTGGTGGTCGCCACCGATACTGAAAGCGTGGCGGAGGCGGTGCGCGCGCACGGGTTCGAGGCGGTGATGACGCGGGTGGGCCACGAATCGGGCTCAGACCGCATCTTCGAGGCGCTGGCCACGCTGGATCCCGGGCACAAGATCGAAACGATCGTCAACGTGCAAGGCGACCTGCCCACCATCGATCCGGCCATCATCAATGCCGCGCTGAGGCCTTTTGAGGATGCGACAGTCGACATCGCCACGCTCGGCATCGAGATCGTCCGCGACGAGGAAAAAACCAATCCGAATGTCGTCAAGATCGTCGGCTCGCCGCTGTCTGAGACACGGCTGCGGGCGCTCTACTTCACCCGCGCCACCGCGCCATGGGGCGAGGGGCCGCTCTATCATCACATCGGCCTCTATGCCTATCGCCGCTCAGCGCTCGAGCGCTTCGTCGCGCTGAAGCCGTCGCCGCTGGAACGGCGCGAGAAGCTCGAGCAGTTGCGGGCGCTGGAGGCCGGCATGCGCATCGATGCCGAGATCGTGCAGTCGGCGCCGTTCGGCGTCGACACGCCGGACGATCTCGAACGCGCCAGAACCATCCTTTCAACCTGAGACATCTGGTCAACCTGAGACATTTGGCATGCCTGAAAAAACCAACAGAATAGCCTTCCAGGGCGAGCCGGGCGCCAATTCCGACACCGCCTGCCGCAACATGTTCCCTGATATGGAGCCGTTGCCGTGCCCGACCTTCGAGGATGCTTTCAATGCGGTCGAGACCGGCAAGGCCGACCTCGCCATGATCCCGATCGAGAACACGATTGCCGGGCGCGTCGCCGACATCCACCACCTCCTGCCGGAATCGAAGCTGCACATCGTCGGCGAATATTTCCTGCCGATCCATTTCCAGCTGATGGTTCTGCCCGGCGTCAGGCGCGACGAGGTCAGGACCGTGCACAGTCACATCCATGCGCTCGGCCAGTGCCGCAAATATATCCGCAAGAACGGCTGGAAGCCGGTGGTCGCCGGCGACACGGCGGGCGCCGCCAAGCTGGTCGCCGAGCTGAAGGACCGCACCATGGCGGCGCTGGCGCCGGCGCTGGCCTCGACGCTCTACGGGCTCGACATCATCGAGGAGAATGTCGAGGATACCGACAGCAACGTCACCCGCTTCGTCCTGCTGACCAGGAACAGGCAGTGGGCAGAACGCCCTTCCGCCGACGCGAGGATGATGACGACGTTCATCTTCCGCGTCCGCAACGTGCCGGCCGCGCTCTACAAGGCGATGGGCGGCTTTGCCACCAACGGCATCAATATGACCAAGCTGGAGAGCTACCAGCTCGGCGCATTCACCGCGACCCTGTTTTATGCCGATATCGAGGGCCATCCCGACGACCCGCTGGTAAAACTGGCGCTCGACGAGCTTGCCTTCTTCTCGCGCGAAATGCGGATTCTGGGCGTCTATCCGGCCAGCCAGTCGCGCGAGCAATGGAAGGTGGCGGACTAGCTCAGCGCCTTGCCAGGTGACGGGCGCCGGGCGACATTGCTGCGATGTGGCTCCTGAAACTGATGCTCGCAGTCGCTGGATTGTATGCGGTCTTTGTCGCCGTCGTGTATGTGCTCCAGTCCTGGCTGATCTTTCCGGCCGGCCTTGCGGCGTTCGGACCCGACCTGCCGGCCGGGGCCCGTCATGTCGAGCTGGCGACGGAGGATGGCGAGCGCGTCGTTCTGGTACGCCTGCCGGCAGGACAGGCGGCCGAGCCACGCCCGGTCCTGCTGGGATTCGCCGGAAACGCCTGGAATGCCGACGCACTTGCCCTGATGCTGCACCAGCTATTTCCCGAACACGAGGTCGCTGCGCTGCATTACCGCGGCTATGCGCCGAGCGGCGGAAGCCCGTCGGCCGCCGCCCTGTTCGAGGACGCCCGACGCGCCCATGACCACCTGGCCAGCGATGCCAAAGCCGGCATCGTCGCCATCGGCCTTAGCGTCGGCGCTGCGGTCGCGGTCGATCTGGCGACGGCCCGGCCCCTGCGTGGCATCGTCATGGTTACTCCCTTCGATTCGCTGAAAGAACTCGCCGCTCATCACTATGCCTGGCTGCCGGTGCGCCTCTTGCTGCGGCACCGCATGGAGACGGCAGAAACGCTGCGCGACCTCGATGTGCCCACGGCCGTCATCGTCGCCGAGAACGACACCATCGTTCCTGCGGCACGTTCGGCACTTCTGCGCGAGGCTGCGCGTGACCTGCGCAGCCACATCGCCGTAGCGGCTGGCCACAACGACCTCTATGGCCATCCCGACTTCGCCGGAGCGCTACGCGCCTCCGTTGCGGCGGTCACACGCGATTGACGAGCAGTTCCCAGATGTCGGAATACCGGCTCGACGTTCGTCCTTTGGTTGCCACGATCGAAGAAGGGAGACGACGAGATGAGGAAACCGATCTCAATCGACGACGCCACGCACGATGGCGTCATGCAATCACTGGAGCCGCCAATGACCCCTACCATCACCGCCTTTGAACGGTCGCCCGATCGCGGCAAGGGACTGGCGCGTGACATGCGCGTTCGCTGGGCGCTTGAAGAAGTCGGCCAGCCCTACAACGTTCGTCTTGTTTCGTTCAAAGCGATGAACGAACCCGCGCATCTCGCGCTTCATCCTTTCGGGCAGATTCCGACCTATGACGAAGGCGATCTCGCCCTGTTCGAGTCGGGGGCGATCGTGTTCCATATCGCTGAGCGCCATGGTGGCCTGCTGCCAGACGATGCGAATGCCCGGGCGCGCGCAATCTCATGGATGTTTGCCGCGCTAAACACCGTGGAGCCGCCGATCCTTGAACGCCAAACCGCCGTGCTCCTGGAGCGCGACGAGACCTGGCACGAACAGCGCCTGCCTATGGTCGAGGATCGCATCCGTGACCGGCTGGGCGAACTTTCCGGTCGCCTTGGCGATGCCGACTGGCTCGATGGCGCGTTCAGCGCGGGGGACCTGATGATGGTGCACGTGCTGCTAAGGTTGAGCGGGTCGGGTATACTGGACGAATATCCGAACCTCTCCGCCTATGTCGCCCGCGGCGAAGCCCGGCCGGCCTACAAGCGTGCTTTCGCCGCTCAACTGGCGGTTTTCACTGGCAAGTCACCGACCGGCTGATAAAGGTCCGCAATGGGTCGAACTTGCTCGTTCAGAATGATTGAACTCTGATCCTAGCTCAGCGGCGCGTAGTCGATCTCGAGAAATGCCTCGACCTCCGGGATCCAGCGGTCGCGGACAAAGGCGACGTGGTCGGGATGGTCGTTATAGCCTGAATAGGCGACCTGGTCGGCGAACTCCATCGAGAAGCCGAAACGAAAATCGTTCTTCGGGCTGACCTGACGCAGCTGCTCGAACTTTTCGACGCCCGGTATCGCCGCCAGTATTTTCGCGTCGACGAGGAATTTTGCCTCCTCGGCCGAGCTGTCTTTGTGCTTCAGTCTGAATACCACTGTGTGACGGATCATTTTGCTCCCCCGTAGGTTCTATGCGCTGTCTGCCCAGGCGCGGATGAGATTATAGGCGATCGCCCCTTTCGGCGGGGTGACCAGGCCGCCCGGATGCTCGCGGGCCAGCATCCACAGCACCTCGTCGCGAAAGAACCAGCGGCAGTCTTCCAGTTCGTTGATGTCGGCCTGGATGTCGTCGTTGAGCGGCTCGCCGAAACAGCCGATCATCAGCGAATAGGGAAACGGCCAGGGCTGGCTGGCGTGATAGACGACGCGGCCAAGCCTGATGCCTGCCTCCTCCAGCGTTTCGCGGCGCACCGCCGCCTCGATCGTCTCGCCCGGTTCGATGAAGCCGGCAAGCGCCGAATACATGCCCGGCGCGAAATGCCGGCCGCGGCCTAATAGGCATTTTTCACGCGTCGCCGTCAGCATGATCGCCACCGGGTCGGTGCGCGGAAAATGCTCGGTGGCGCAGGCCGCGCAAAGCCGCTTGTAGCCGCCGGCCCGCATTTCGGCTTCAGCGCCGCATTTGCTGCAGAAGCGGTGGCTGGCATGCCAGGCGAGCAATGCAGCTCCTTGCGCCATCGCGCCGGCGGCCGCTTCGTCGATCAGCCCCTGCATATAGACCGAGCGATAGTCGATGGCCTTGATCGTCTCCGGCAGTTGTTCGGGATCGAGCCCGGCCGGCACGGCGAGCACCGGGCCGCTGTCGGAAAAACCGAGCAGGACGCCAAGGTCGAGCGACGCCCGGAGCGGCCGGCTTTCCCCGGCGCCGAACCAGGGGTCGAAGCCACCATCGCTGAGCTTCAGGTAGAGCCGCCCGCCATGCATCAGCAAAAGCCTGGCCGACGGATCGGCGAGCGCCTTTTCGACGGAATCGTCGGCGCGGTTCTCCGATTGCCGGTCAATCATGTTGCCGGCGAAGCCGACGAATTGGCTCGGCTCACGCAAGGGCGCGTCAAACAGGCGGAAGCTCATGGGGACTCAACTTCAGGATGGACACGGGACAGGCTTATAGCGCCGCCTTTATCTGTTGCGCAAACCGGCGGAGGTCCGACCGCTGGTAGGGCTCGCGCATGCCGTGCCCCCACACCGGGCCCGGCCAGCCGGGATCCCCCTCCGAGCGCGCGATGACATGGACATGCAACTGGCGGACGATGTTGCCAAGTGCGCCGCTGTTTATCTTGGTGCAGCCGGTCACGCTTTTCAGCGCCTGCGCCACCATGTTGGTCTCGAAGGTCAGCATCGCCTGGTCGAGCGGCGTCAAATCATGGATTTCCTCCGCGCCCGGCCGCTGCGGCACCAGGAGCAGCCACGGCCAGCGGCGGTCGTTCATCACCCGCAACTCGCACAAGCCGAGCCACATCAACTGCTCGCTGTCCGCCTCCAGGCGGGCATCCAGCGTGAATCCGGCCTCGAGGCCCGGCGACATCGGCGTTTCCTTCACTTTTGTCGTGTTTTTTAGACTTTTGAACGCTAGAGCGGCTGCCGGTGGCCCGCAAGAGGCGGCAAGCGAATCGTTGCTTTGTGACGGCAGTTGTGCTAATGGTTTGGGCATGGTGCTGATTTGCGCCAATGACCCGCCCCGAGGCGGGTTTTTTTGTTTCAGCTTTCGACGCCACTCCCGGCTGATTGATCCTGCGCCCTTGCATTTCATCGCCGAATTGCCGATATGGAAAGCGGGAGGTTGGTGGTGGACGGTCCACTCGCCAACCGGGTCAGGTCCGGAAGGAAGCAGCCCTAACGAGCCCGGAACGGGTCATTGTTCCAGCCTCCCACCTCTTCGCCTTTCTCCCGCGACATTGACGGCGCTAAGCCCTGCGGGCGAAACTATGCGCAGGAATCGGCCGCCTGCAGGCGCGGCCCTTGGAGCTTTACGGGCGAATGAGCGAAGCCGGAAATTCGGGAACGGAAAAGGCCGCCGCCTATCGCGTTCTGGCGCGCAAATACCGTCCTGCAAATTTCTCCGAACTGATCGGCCAGGAGCCGATGGTCCGCACCCTCACCAACGCCTTCGCCACCGGCCGGATAGCCCAGGCCTGGATGCTGACCGGCGTGCGCGGTGTCGGCAAGACGACGACGGCGCGCATCCTGGCGCGGGCGCTCAACTACAGGACCGCTGCCGTCGACCAGCCTTCGGTCGATCTTGCGGTGCTGGGCGAGCATTGCCAGGCGATCATGGAAGGCCGCCATGTCGATGTCATTGAGATGGACGCCGCCTCGCACACTGGCATCGACGACATCAGAGACATCATCGAGCGCGTGCGTTACGCGCCGGTATCTGCGCGCTACAAGGTCTACATCATCGACGAAGTGCACATGCTCTCGACCCAGGCCTTCAACGGCCTGCTGAAGACGCTGGAGGAGCCGCCGCCGCACGTCAAATTCATCTTCGCCACCACCGAAATCCGCAAAGTTCCGATCACCGTTTTGTCGCGCTGCCAGCGCTTCGACCTCAGGCGTATCGATGCCGGCACGCTGGTCGCGCATCTCTCCTCGATCGCCGCTAGGGAAGGCATTGCCGTCGACGACGACGCGCTGGCCATGATCGCCCGCGCGGCCGAAGGCTCTGCGCGCGATTCGCTGTCCATTCTCGACCAGGCGATCGCCCATGGCAGCGGCGCGGTCAGCGCCGAAGCGGTGCGCGCCATGCTCGGGCTCGCCGACCGCGCCCGCATCGTCGACCTGTTCGAATATGTGATGAAGGGCGACGTGGCGGCCGCACTGGCCGAATTCCGCAACCAGTACGACACCGGCGCCGATCCGGCCGCGGTGCTGACCGACCTTGCCGAGTTCAACCACCTCGTCACCCGGTTGCGCTTCGTGCCGACCGCGCTCGAGGACGCCTCGCTGTCCGAGGACGAGCGACGACGCGGCGCCGATTTCGCCAAGGCGCTGTCGGTCAGGGTGCTGTCGCGGACCTGGCAGATGCTGTTGAAAGGCATTCCCGAGGTGCAGTCCTCCAACCGGCCGGTCAGTGCCGCCGAAATGGTGCTGATCCGGCTGGCGCATGCCGCCGGCCTGCCGACACTGGACGAGGCGCTGAAATCGCTGGAGGGCGGAGCGTCGATGCCGGGTGGAGCGCCACGCTTGAATGGTGCGCCGGCAAGCTCTGGACCGGCAAGTCCCGGCCCAGCAAATTCTGGCCCCGCAAATCCCAGCAACGGCGGCGCCAGCGCCGTGGCGCAGACGCGGATGCCAGCGGCCAATGGCGGCGCGCAGACGATGCGGCTGGTCGAACCCGAGCCGATGCCTGCGGCTTTCGTTCCGGCGCCGGAGCCGGTCGCGGATGCGCCGGTGCCGGTGCCGGTGAAGTCGCTGGCTGACATCGTCGCCCTTGCCGACGCCCAGCGCGACATGGCCTTCAAGGTGCTGGTGAAGCGCTGCGTGCGCCTGGTGCGCATCGAGCCGGGCCGCATCGACGTCAGCTTGACCGATGACGCGCCGAAGATGCTGCTCAACGATCTGACCGCCAAATTGCGCGCCTGGACCGGCCGCAGCTGGCTGGTCTCGCTGTCAAAGGAAGAGGGCGGCCAGACGCTGGCCGAGATGGAATCGACCAAACGCGAAAACGCGCTCCTCGATGCCAGGAGCGACCCGACCGTCGCCGCCATCCTGGCGCGTTTTCCCGGCGCCAAGATCATCGACGTGCGCATTCCCGACGCACCGGAAGCCGATGCGGTGGAGGCCGAGGTTCCGATCGAGCCGGCCACAGACGACGACGAAACCTAAGCATGATCCCGAAAAGTGGGAGCCGGTTTTCGGAGAAGATTATGCTCAAACAAGAAACCAGATCAATCGTAGAGGACCACGCGATGAAAGATCTTCTCGGCCTGATGGGCAAGGCGAAAGAAATGCAGGCCAAGTTCCAGGCCATGCAGGACGAGATCGCCACGTTGGAAGCCACCGGACAGGCCGGCGGCGGCCTGGTCAGCGTGACGCTGACCGGCAAATTCGAGATGAAGTCCCTGAAAATCGACCCGTCGCTGTTCAAGGAGGACGAGGTCGAGATTCTGGAGGATCTGCTTCTCGCCGCCCACAATGACGCCAGGGCCAAGGTCGAGCAGATGATGCAGGAAAAGACCCAAGCATTGACCGCAGGACTGCCGATACCGCCGGGAATGAAGCTGCCGTTCTAAGGTGTGTTGATAGCTATGCCGGTCGACTGAGCCCATTGCTCCAGCCTTGGGGAAGCCCCTCCTGTGGAGATCCTAAGATAGGATCCATGCCGTTATAGTGGCCATGGAGTGCCATGCCGCGATCCGGCGGTCGCTTGCTCCACCGGTGTGTCCATTCGGCAACTCCGCACACTTAATAACGCTTTAGCCATCTTTTTGCCTGAAAGTGTCTCATTCTTGCCGCAACCAGGGGCGGGCTGGCGACAAAATGAGGGGATATCTTTGATCGCGACCCGATGGAAGACGCCGTTGCTGCTCGGCGTCATCACCTCTCCGCTGTTTTTGGCCGCCTGCAGTCAGACCACGCACGGCCTGTCCGTGGCCAGCCTGACCGATGCCGTCGGGTCCCGGCCCTACAGCCACACAGCGAAGGACAAGGAGTGCCTCCAGCGCGCGATGTTCTTCGAATCCAACCGGTCGAGCCGTGACGGCATGATTGCTGTCGGCACGGTGGTCATGAACCGGCTGCGCTCCGGCAAGCACGGCAACACCATCTGTGAGGTAGTCGGCGAGCGTGGCCAGTTCGCGCCGGGCGTGATGACACGGCGGATGAATTCGAAGGCGATGCCCGATGTCGAGGAAGCCGCCGAGGCGGTGCTCAAGGGCGAGCGCAAGGCCAAGCTGAAGAACTCGATGTTCTTTCACACCGCCGGCCTGCGTTTCCCCTACAAGAACATGCACTACACCATGGTCGCCGGCGGCAACGCCTTCTACGAAAAGCGCGGCCGGAACTGGAAACCGTTGCCGGACGAGCCCACGGTCGCCATGGCACAGTCCGCACCGCGGAATTCGGCGCGCGCCGCACCGGTGACGCTCGTGGCCTCCGCGGCGCCGGCCGCCAAGCCAGAATTCGCCAAGGCAACATCCACCAACGCAACCTATGTAACCGCGGTCGCATCGCAACCAGCGGTCCCCAAGAAGGCGACGCCGGAGAAGGCGACCCTTGTGGCGATGCAACAGCCGATGCAGGAGCCGGACGCCGCCCGTTTCGGCGGCACCGCCAGTGCGCGACCGGTCACGTCATTCCCGGCGGCGCCGGCCGAGCCGACCATGTCGTTTGAATCGACACCCGAGAACACCGACGCCATTGGCGCGATGATCGCCGGCCAGGGCAGGCCGCTGGAAGCCTACTGAGGCGATCGATCGTCGACGTCGGCGCCGCCCCTCATCTGCCTGCCGGCATCTTCTCCCCGTGGAACGGGGAGAAGGGGCTGGCTGCAACCTTGGCACCTTTCCTGCGCGCTTGAGATTGGCGAAATCTTTTGCGAAGGCGCCCTTCTCCCCGTCACTATACGGGGAGAAATGCCCGGCAGGGCAATGAGGGGCAGCGCAAACCTGAGCGATTGTTTCGTGGCAGCCGCGCCGCAGGAGTGTTCCAAAGCGTGCGGAAAAATCATAAACCGATGCGATGTCGAAGCGAATCGCCGGTCCCGAGATCGAACGCCTGATCCAGCTTCTGGCCAAGGTGCCGGGGCTTGGACCCCGTTCGGCCAGGCGAGCAGCGCTTCACCTCATCAAGAAGAAGGAGCAGTTGCTGTCGCCGCTGGCCGCCGCCATGAGCGAGGCGGTCGACAAGGTGCGCATCTGCTCGACCTGCGGCAATGTCGATACATCCGACCCCTGCATGATCTGCACCGATCCGCGCCGCGACGCCGGCACGCTCATCGTCGTCGAGGACGTGGCCGACCTGTGGGCGCTGGAGCGGGCGGCCGCCATGAATGTCCGCTATCACGTGCTCGGCGGCTCGCTGTCGCCGCTTGACGGCATCGGCCCCGAGCAGCTCAACATTCGCTCGCTGGTCGACCGCGTCGCCGGTGGCGAGGTCAAGGAGGTGATCCTTGCCGTCAACGCCACGGTCGAGGGCCAGACCACCGCGCATTATCTCACCGATCAATTGTCCGGCTTCGACATCAAAGTTACGCGGCTAGCGCATGGCGTGCCGGTCGGCGGCGAACTCGACTATCTCGACGAAGGCACGCTGGCCGCCGCGCTGCGCTCGCGGACGGCGTTTTGAGGAAGGGGGGCCTATTGAGATGATTGCATTCCGTCGCGCCCCCCTCTGTCCTGCCGGACATCTCCCCCACAAGGGGGGAGATTGGATGTCATCTCGGCTTTTGCCAATCTCCAACGTTGTTGAACAGGCGCTGTCCGCGACGCTGCCGATCTCCCCCCAAGTGGGGGAGATGTCCGGCAGGACAGAGGGGGGCGCGACGGATCGCGACCTTCGCAAACTCAGCTTTGCATTTCTTCTGGTCGCACTAATCACGCTCCTCGCCACCCCCGCTTCCGCCGCAAAAATCGACGACCAGTTCCACGCCTGGCTCAGCAGCGATCTCTGGCCGGAAGCCAGCGCCAAGGGCATCTCCAGAAAAACCTTCGACGCCGCCTTCGACGGCCTCAAACCGAACCTCAAACTGCCCGACCTGGTGATGCCGGGCAAGAAGGCGACGACGCCGCAAAAGCAGCATCAGGCCGAGTTCGGTTCGCCCGGCGCCTATTTCGCCGAAAAGACGGTTCGCGCCGTGACCGCCGGTGGGCGGACGCATGCGGCGGCCAATGCCGGGACGATCGCCGCGATTGAGAAGCGCTACGGCGTGCCGGGCGAGGTGCTGCTGGCGATCTGGGGTCGCGAGAGCGGCTTTGGTGCGGCGAAGATGCCTTACGATGCGTTCGAGGTGCTAGGCACCAAGGCGTTCATGGCGACCAGGAAGGACTTCTTTCGCACCGAGCTCATGGCAGCACTCGAGATCGTCGAGCGCGGGCTGGCCCCGGTTGGGGCGATGAAATCGTCCTGGGCAGGTGCACTCGGCCAGCCGCAGTTCATGCCGAGTTCGTTCCTCAGACATGCCGTCGACTTCGATGGCGACGGCCGGGTCGACATCTGGAACTCGGTGCCGGACACGCTGGCCTCGATTGCCAACTATCTCGTCCACTATGGCTGGGTGAAGGGCCGCGGCTGGGGCTTCGAGGTGACAGTCCCGGAAGCGGTCTCCTGTTCGCTCGAAGGGCCGGATCAGGGCAAGAGGATTTCCGAGTGGGCTGATATGGGCATCGAACGTGCCACGCCAAAGCCGTTTCCGGCGCGCGAGTTGAAGGCCGAAGGCTTTCTTTTGATGCCGGCCGGGCGCAGCGGTCCGGCCTTCATCGTCACGCCCAATTTCTACGTGCTGAAGCAATACAACACCAGCGATCTCTACGCCCTGTTCATTGGTCATGGCGCTGACCGCATCGCCCACGGCGACAGCAATTTTTCAGGGCGTTGGGGCGCGGTCGGCGGGCTCCACAGGTCTGATATCTCCGCCTTGCAGCGGGCGCTGGAGGCCGAGGGCCACGATGTCGGCAGCGCCGACGGTTTGCCCGGTTTCAAGACACGCCGGTCGATCGGCAAATGGCAAGCGAAGAACGGTCGCGCCGCCACCTGTTTTCCAGACGCAGACCTGGTGACCGCGTTGAAATAGCTGCACTGCGGGTGTCGCTTTCGGCGATGCTGGCTGCCTGATCTGGTCCAACAAACAGCTTTGCAAATGCTCGTTGCCGCGCCTGAAACCGCCAGATATGGTGAGGCCGAACTGGATAAAAATCACCAAGACGACCGGTTCAGGGTCACCGTTCGATTTGGCAAGTAAATGCCAAAACCCTGAGCCGGGAACTCAGGTCAACAAAAACAGGGAACAGGTACAAATGATGATGGAAAAGTTTGCTCTACGCTCCCGCATCTTGCTCGCCGGCGCAGCCATGTCCGCGTTGCTTCTGGCCGGTGCGCCTGCCCTTGCCGTCACGCCGGCCGACACGCTGGTCGAGGGTTTCGCGATCGACGACATCATCTCGATGGATCCGGGCGAGGCGTTCGAGCTGTCGACCGCAGAGGTCACTGGCAACACTTACGATCTTCTTGTCCGCCTCGATCTCAGCGATACCTCCAAGGTCAAGGGCGATCTCGCCGAAAGCTGGACTGTCTCCGACGACGGCCTGACCTACACCTTCAAGCTCAAGCCCGGCCTGAAATTTGCCTCGGGCAACCCGATCACCGCGGCGGACGTCGCCTATTCGTTTGAGCGCGCCATCAAGCTCGACAAGAGCCCGGCCTTCATCATCGGCCAGTTCGGCATCAATGGCGACAACGTCACCGAGAAGGCCAAGGCTGTCGATGACACGACGTTCCAGTTCACCGTCGACAAGACCTATGCGCCGAGCTTCGTCCTGAACTGTCTGTCGGCAACCGTCGCCTCGGTCGTCGACGCCAAGCTGGTCAAGGAACATGTCGCCGCGGTGACGCCGAGTGCCGACTACAAATACGACAATGACTTCGGCAATGCCTGGCTGAAGACCGGCTATGCCGGCTCCGGCGCCTTCAAGCTGCGCGAATGGCGGGCCAACGAGGTCGTCGTGATGGAGCGCAACGACAATTATCACGGCGAAAAGGCCAAGCTTGCCCGCGTCATCTACCGCAACATGAAGGAAAGCTCGGGCCAGCGCCTGGCGCTGGAGGCCGGCGACATCGACGTTGCCCGCAATCTCGAGCCGAACGACCTCGACGCCATCGCCAAGAACGCCGATCTCACCACCACCAGCGCGCCGAAGGGCACGGTCTTTTACATCAGCCTCAACCAGAAGAATCCGAACCTCGTCAAGCCCGAGGTTCGCCAGGCCTTCAAATATCTTGTCGACTATGATGCCTTGAGCTCGACTATCCTCAAGGGCATCGGCGAGATCCACCAGACCTTCCTGCCGAAAGGCGTGCTTGGCGAGCTAGACGAGAATCCGTTCACCTTCGATCTCGCCAAGGCCAAGGAACTGCTTGCCAAGGCCGGCTTGGCCGACGGCTTCAGCGTCACCATGGACGTACGCAACACCCAGCCGGTGACCGGCATGGCGGAATCGTTCCAGCAGACGCTGGGACAGGCCGGCATCAAGCTGGAGATCATTCCCGGCGACGGCAAGCAGACGCTGACCAAATACCGCGCCCGCAACCACGACATCTATATCGGCCAGTGGGGTCAGGACTACTTCGATCCGAACTCCAATGCCCAGACCTTCGCCAGCAACTCCGACAATTCGGATGAAGGCAAGACCAAGACGCTGGCCTGGCGCAACGCCTGGGATATTCCGGAGTTGACCAAGCAGACGGAAGCGGCGTTGCTCGAGAAGGATGCTGCCAAGCGCGCCGCAATGTACCAGGACCTGCAGAAGAAGGTCCTCGAAACCAGTCCTTTCATCATCATCCACCAGCAGCTGGAAGTGGCCGGCCTGCGCAAGAACCTCAAGGGCTTTGAGCTCGGCCCGAGCTTCGACACCAACTTCGTCGGCCAGATCTCCAAGGAGTGATGCCGGCGGACGCGCCGCATGAGCACGGTTGATAGCGAAGCGACGGCAGGGCGCGACAGCGCCCGTGCTGTCGCTGTCGCGTCGGCGATCGCCCGCTTCCTGGTCATCGCGATAACCACCTATCTCGGTCTTCTCGCGGTGACCTTCTTCATCGGCCGGGTGATCCCCATCGATCCGGTGCTGGCGGTGCTCGGCGACCGAGCGCCGGCCAATGTCGTCGAGCGGACGCGCCGCGAGATGGGTCTCGACCTGCCGCTGATCGAGCAGTTCTACATCTATGTGAAGAATGCCCTGAACGGCAATTTCGGCACCTCGGTGCTGACCACCAACCCGGTGATGACCGACATTCGCCGCGCCTTTCCGGCGACGATCGAGCTGGCGACGCTGGGAACGCTGATCGGTGCATTGCTTGGTGTGCCGCTCGGCGTGCTGGCTGCGGTGCGGCGCGGCAGCATCATCGACCAGATCGTGCGGATCATCGGCCTGGTCGGCTATTCCGTGCCGATCTTTTGGCTGGGACTGCTGGCGCTCGTGCTGTTCTATGCCAGGCTGCAATGGGTGGCTTTTCCCGGCCGTCTCGACATTGTCTACGAATACACCTTCACGCCGATCACCGGCTTTTATCTCTTGGATGCGCTGTGGCAGCGGCAGTGGGATGTGTTTCGCGATGCCTTCCGCCACATCATCCTGCCGGCCTCGCTGCTTGGCTATTTCTCGCTCGCCTACATCAGCCGGATGACGCGATCGTTCATGCTGAACGAGCTTGCCCAGGAATATATCGTGGCGGCGCGCGCCAAGGGCCTGTCGGAAACACGCATCATCTGGGGCCACGCGCTGCGCAACGCGGCGGTGCCGATGGTCACCGTGATTGCGCTCTCCTATGCCGGCCTGCTCGAAGGCTCGGTGCTGACCGAGACCGTGTTTTCATGGCCGGGCATCGGCCTCTACATCACCAATTCCCTGCAGAACGCCGACATGAACGCGGTGCTCGGCGGCACCATCATCATCGGCTCGGTTTTCATCGGCATCAATCTCCTGTCGGACCTGCTCTACCGGGTGCTCGACCCAAGGACCAAGGTACGATGAGCGCAGAAGCGATACAAAGCCGTCGCGACTGGCTGCTCAGCGAGCGGCCGGCTTCGCGCATGCAGGCAAGGCTCGGCCGTGCCTATGTGGCGTGGCGGCGCTTTTCCGCCAACCGGCTGGCGTTTCTCGGCCTGCTCATCATCATCGCTTTGCTGGTGGTCGCCGCCTTTGCCGATGTGCTGGCGCCCTATTCGCCAACATTCGGCGACCTCAAGGGCTCGCGGCTGCTGGCGCCAAGTGCCGAGCACTGGTTCGGCACCGACGACCTCGGCCGCGACATCCTTTCGCGCGTCATCTTCGGCTCGCGCTGGACGCTTTACGTCGTCATTCTCGTCGCCATCATCGCCGCCCCTATCGGCCTGCTGGTCGGCACCGTCGCCGGCTATGCCGGCGGCTGGATCGATGCGATCCTGATGCGCATCACCGACATCTTTCTGGCGTTTCCGAAGCTGATCCTGGCGCTGGCATTCGTCGCGGCACTCGGCCCCGGCATCGAGAATGCGGTGCTCGCCATCGCCGTCACCTCCTGGCCGCCTTACGCGCGAATTGCCCGTGCCGAAACGCTCACCGTGCGCAATTCGGATTACATCAAGGCGGTGCAATTGATGGGTGCTTCGCCGTTCCGCATCGTGCTGCGCCACATCATGCCGCTCTGCATCTCGTCGCTGATCGTCAGGGTGACGCTCGACATGGCCGGTATCATCCTGACCGCCGCCGGTCTCGGCTTCCTCGGCCTCGGCGCGCAACCGCCACTGCCGGAATGGGGCGCGATGATCGCTTCGGGCCGCCGCTTCGTGCTCGACCAATGGTGGGTGGCCGGTGCACCGGGCTTTGCCATCCTCATCGTCAGCCTGGGCTTCAACCTGCTCGGCGACGGCCTGCGCGACGCGCTCGACCCCCGAAGCGGCGACCAATGAACGGCGACCCAACGAGCACCCTGCTGGAGGTCGACGATCTGCGCGTCACCTTCCCGACGCGCACCGGCCGGATCGAGGCGGTGCGCGGCGTTTCCTTTTCGCTCGGCCGCGAACGGCTCGGCATCGTCGGCGAGAGCGGTTCCGGCAAGTCGCAGACCGGCCGCGCCATCATGGGCCTGACCCCGCCGCAGGCCGAGGTCACCGCCAGGAAACTTGCTTTCGACGGCATCGACCTGCTCGCGGCCTCGCCCCGCGACCGCCGGGCGCTGCGCGGCAAGCGCATCGCCATGATCCTGCAGGATCCGAAATATTCGCTCGACCCGGTGATGAGCATCGGCCGACAGATCGTCGAGACGCTGCGCACGCATGAGAAGGTCGGCCAGGCGGAGGCCCGCGACCGCGCGCTCGCCATGCTGGAGGCGGTGCAGATCCGCGATCCGGCCCGTGTCTTCGACCTGCATCCGCATGAGGTGTCGGGCGGCATGGGCCAGCGCGCCATGATCGCCATGATGCTGATCGCCGGGCCTGAAATGATGATCGCCGACGAGCCGACCTCGGCGCTCGATGTCACCGTGCAGCTCGACGTGCTCGGCATCCTCGACCGGCTGGTCAGCGAGCGCGGCATGGGGCTGATCTTCATCTCGCACGATCTGCGCCTGGTCTCGTCCTTCTGCGACCGGGTGATCGTCATGTATGCCGGCAAGGTGGTCGAGCAGCTCAAGGCATCGGAACTCGGCCGCGCCCAGCATCCGTATACGCGCGGCCTGCTCAACTGCATGCCCAAGATCGGCGCCGACCGTCACCCGCTGCCGGTGCTCGACCGCAGGCCGGAGTGGGCGGCATGACATCAGCGCTTTCCGTCGACAGGCTGGAGGTGATCTTCGACCGGTTTCGCGCGCTGAAGGGCGTCAGCCTCGAAGTGCAATCCGGCGAAACCTTCGGCCTGGTCGGCGAATCCGGCTCCGGCAAATCCACGCTGCTGAGGGCGATCGCCGGTCTCGCGCCGGCCGCTTCGGGCAGCATCACCGTCAACGGCAAAAAACTCGGTGCGCGCCGCGACAAGGCCTTTTATCGCGAAGTGCAGATGGTCTTCCAGGACCCTTACGGCTCGCTGCATCCGCGCCAGACCGTCGACCGCCTGCTGCAGGAGCCGCTCGCCATCCACGGCTTTGCCGATAGTGAGAAGCGCATCCAGCGGGCGCTGGATGAGGTTGGCCTTGGAACCGGCTTCCGCTTCCGTTATTCGCATCAATTGTCGGGCGGCCAGCGCCAGCGCGTGGCGATTGCGCGTGCCCTGATCCTCGAACCGTCGATCCTGCTGCTCGACGAGCCGACCTCGGCACTCGACGCCTCCGTGCAGGCCGAGGTGCTCAACCTGCTGGAGGAGATCCGGCGGCGGCGCAAGCTGACCTTCCTGATGGTCAGCCACGACCTCGCCATCATCACCCATATGTGCGAGCGGCTGATGGTGATGCAGAACGGCGAGGCGGTCGAGCACCTCACCGCGAACGACCTCGTCGAGCGCCGCGTCAGCAAGGATTATACGCGCAATTTGCTCAGGGCCAGCGAGGGGTTTGTCAGGGCTTAGAGTATCTTTTATTCCATATGTCGCATTCCTTGGCGCCCCCCTCTGGCCTGCCGGCCATCTCCCCCACGGGTGGGGAGATTGGCCGCCACCACTGATTTCGCCAATCGCGAACGTTGTAGAAGGAGCGCCGTCGACGAAGCTGCCGATCTCCCCCCTTGTGGGGGAGATGGCCGGCAGGCCAGAGGGGGGCGCGAAGGAACACGACCTTAACGGCGGCAGGCCCAACGAGCCGGCGACGGTGCCAACTTGAGGAAAACGTGAAATAAGGTCAGAACAATTCCCGGCAGTCATCCAAACGAGAACGGGCGCCGGCCCGGCGAGGGACATCATGAAGAATTCAGCCATTTCCGAACGCAAGAACCAGTCGATTTCACGCGGCGTCGGCGTGACCACGCAAATCTATGCCGACCGCGCCGAAAATTCGGAAATCTGGGATGTCGAAGGCCGCCGCTACATCGATTTCTCCTCGGGCATCGCCGTCGTCAACACCGGCCACCGCCACCCCAAGGTGATCGAGGCGGTCAAGGCGCAGCTCGACCGCTTCACCCACACCTGCCACCAGGTGGTGCCTTATGAGAGCTATGTCAGGCTGGCCGAACGGCTGAACGGCATGCTGCCGGGCAAATTCGACAAGAAGACGATCTTCGTCACCACCGGCGCCGAGGCGGTGGAGAACGCCGTCAAGATCGCCCGCAATGCCACCGGCCGGCCGGCGGTCATCGCCTTCGCCGGCGGCTTCCACGGCCGCACCTTCATGGGCATGGCGCTGACCGGCAAGGTCGTGCCCTACAAGGTCGGCTTCGGCGCCATGCCGGCCGATGTCTTCCACGCGCCGTTCCCGGTGGCGCTGCACGGGATCTCGGTCGCCGATTCGCTGGCCGCGCTCGACCGGCTGTTCAAGGCCGATGTCGATCCGGCCCGCGTCGCCGCCATCATCGTCGAGCCGGTGCAGGGCGAGGGCGGATTTTACGAGGCGCCGCGTGAGTTTATGACGGCGCTGCGCAAGATCTGCGACCAGCATGGCATGCTGTTGATCGCCGACGAGGTGCAGACCGGCTTTGCCCGCACCGGAAAGATGTTCGCCATGGATCACCACGAAGTGGCGCCCGACATCACCACAATGGCCAAGAGCCTGGCCGGCGGCTTCCCGCTGGCGGCGGTCACCGGCCGCGCCGAGATCATGGATGCGCCGAACCCAGGCGGGCTCGGCGGCACCTATGGCGGTAGCCCGATCGGCGTCGCCGCGGCGCATGCCGTGCTCGACGTGATCGAAGAGGAAAAGCTCTGCGACCGCGCCAACACGCTGGGCAACAGGCTAAAGCAGCGTTTGCAATCGATCCGCGACGACACGCCCGAGATCGTCGATATCAGAGGCCCCGGCTTCATGAACGCTGTCGAGTTCAACGACGTGAAGAAGGGCTTGCCGTCGGCCGAGATCGCCAATGCAGTCCGGCTGAAGGCGCTCGACAAGGGCCTGATCCTGCTCACCTGCGGCGTCTATGGCAACGTCATCCGTTTCCTGGCGCCGATCACCATCCAGGACGAAGTCATGAACGAAGCGCTCGACATCCTGGAAAGCTCGATCCGCGAGGTCCGCGCCGCCTGACCCTCGTCTGCTCCGGGATGTGATGAGATTCAGGTCAGGCCGCGCCGAGAATGGTGGGTTCCGAGAACCGGAACGGAGCGTACTTTCGGGTACGTGAGTACCGGAAGCGCAGGAAACCGCCGTTCGCAGGCCGGCATCACCTGAATATCAACATATCCTTATTCAGCGGCGCGGACGGGCTCTTCCTGCTGGAAGGCGGCGAGCGCCGCCTTCAGTCCGTCCGGCCCCGTCGCAACTGTCTGCGGCATCGGCGAGAAGCCGGCGCCGAGCATCTTGCGGCCAAGCATATGGTCGCCCGGCCGATTGACCGATTCGATGCCGAGCAGACGATTTCCAGCATAGTGATAGATGGAGAATCTGTTCTCGTTGACATCGCCCAGCACGACATGGCTGTCGCCGCCCGAAATCAGGCCGACCATCTGCAGCTTCATGTCGCCGATGTCGGACCAGAACCATGGCACCGCCGCAAAGGCGTCCGCATGGCCGACGATGGTGCGGGCGGCAAGACGTGCCTGGTCGGTGGCATTCTGCACCGATTCCAGCCGCACATCGCCGCCGGTGAGCCAGTGCCGGTAGGAGGCGGCGTCGCCGATGGCGAGGATTTCGGGCACCGACGTGCGCATCTGCTGGTCGACGCTGATGCCGTTGGCGATAGCGATGCCTGCGGCTTGCGCCAGTTCGACATTCGGAACGACGCCGATGCCGACGATGACCATCTGCGCCGGCAGGCGCTCGCCGCTTGAGGTGACCGCGGCCGCGACACGGCCGCTCTCACCTTCGAGCCGCGCAATCGTGGTGCCGGTAAGGATGCGGACACCGGTCGCTTCCAGCCGCTGCCGTACATGGCGCGCGATGACCGGCGCCACTGCCCGGCCGAGCAGTCGGTCGACCGCCTCGACTACCGTGACCTTGCGGCCGGCCGCTTTGAGCGTTGCGGCGATCTCCAGTCCGATGAAGCCGCCGCCGAGGATGACGACATCCTCGCTCCGTGCGCTCAATTCACGGATCAGCCGCGCGTCGGCGAGCGAGCGCAGCGACACAACGCCTGAAAAATCCGAACCCGGCAGCGGCAGGATGCGCGGCCGCGAACCGGTCGCCAGGATGAGCCGGTCGAACGGCAGCACGCCACCCCCTGATATCTCCAGCCTGCGGCCGCCGGCATCGATGCGCTCGATTCGAATGCCCGGCCGGTAGTCGATCGCGCTGCCGGTATAAAACGCCTCACCGCGCAGCGGCTGCGGTTTGGCCTCTTGATCCTTGATGAAGGTCTTCGACAGCGGCGGCTTGTGGTAGGGCAGTTCGTGCTCGTCACTGACGAGGATCACGGGTCCGTCGTACCCGTCCTCGCGCAGGCTGGCGGCCGCTTGCACGCCCGCATGACCCGCACCGACAATGACCACACCGTTTTTCATCGCAGCCCCAATTCCTTAATCCAAGTCTAGGACGTCTCGCCAAGTGGCGATTGTCTGGCGCCGCCGCAAGACCGCCTTTGCGGGTCGCACCCGGAATGGCGGTCCGTCAATAGTGCCGTTTAACGACGACACGGTAAAATACGGCTAAAGTTGACACTTGCAGTTTAGAATAATTCTAAACTGTTGTTTCGATTGGCTTTTCTCTCTGAAATTGGTTGACTTCCGGTGCCTTCATCGCTTTATGGAAGCTTGCGCGTCAAGCGCATCCCTTTGATGTCTGGGCCTTGAACCCTTTCGATTGGAGGCATTTCGATGTCTTTCTTCCGCAAACCGCGCTATGCCGCGGCCTGTTTCTCGCCCAATGGCAGGGACCTGCCTTGGCGCCGATTGCCTGCCGACGCGCCTTTGGCGCCGGCATTTCACTGAATTCCGAGGAGATGACAATCATGAGAGCGATGATCACGGCACGATATGGCAGGCTCGCCGCGATCGGCGCTACGGCGGCATTGACGGCGGCGATATTCGTGTTGCCGGCCAAGGCTGAAACCGATGCCAAGGCGGTCATCAAGACCTATTCCGACATTGCGCTCGCCAAGTATCAGGATTCGCTGACCGCGGCGCAGGCGCTCGACAAGGCCGTTGAGGCGCTGCTCGCCAAACCTTCGGTGGAAACGCTGACTGCCGCCCGCGAGGCCTGGAAGGCGTCGCGCGTTCCCTATCAGCAGACCGAAGTGTACCGCTTCGGCAATGCCATCGTCGACGACTGGGAAGGCAAGGTGAATGCCTGGCCGCTGGACGAGGGGCTGATCGACTATGTCGCCGAGAACTACGGCACCGAGTCGGACGCGAATGCGCTCTACACCGCCAATGTGATCGCCAACAAGTCGATCGAGGTCGACGGCAAGAAGATCGACGCCACCAATCTGACGCCGGAGTTCCTCTCCGGCACGCTGCAGGAGGCCGGCGGCATCGAGGCCAATGTGGCGACCGGCTATCACGCCATCGAATTCCTGCTGTGGGGCCAGGACCTGCACGGCACCGGCCCGGGCGCCGGCGAGCGGCCCTATACGGACTACGATCTCGCCAACTGCACCGGCGGCAATTGCGATCGTCGCGCGCAGTATCTGAAGTCGGCGAGCGACCTTCTGGTTTCCGATCTGCAGGATATGGTCAACGATTGGAAGGAGGGCGGCGGCGCCCGCAAGAACCTTGTCGATGGCGAGCCGAAAGCCGGCATCTCGGCCATCCTCACCGGCATGGGCTCGCTGTCCTATGGCGAACTCGCCGGCGAGCGCATGAAGCTCGGCCTGCTGCTGCACGACCCGGAAGAGGAGCACGACTGCTTCTCCGACAACACCTACGACTCGCATCTCTACGATGTCGTCGGCATTCGCGCCGCCTACCGTGGCAGCTACACGCGCCTCGACGGCACCGTCGTCGAAGGCCCCTCGGTATCCGACATGGTCAAGGAGGCCGATCCGGCGATCGACAAGGAACTGTCGGACAAGCTGGATGTCACCGTCGCCAAGATGGAAGCCATCAAGGCGCGGGCGCTTGGCGGCGAGGCCTATGACCAGCAGATCGGCGAAGGCAACGCGGAAGGCAATGCCACCGTGCAGGCGGCGATCGACGCGCTGGTCGACCAGACCAAATCGATCGAACGCGCCGTCGGCACCCTGAAACTCAATGCCATCGCGTTCGAGGGCTCCGACAGCCTCGATGCGCCAGACAAAGTGTTCCAGTAAGGCGTTGCCTTGAGCACGATCCCGAACCGAAGGTCCGCATAAAGAAAAGTGGAAATCGGTTTTCGGTTCGATTGAGAAATAAGCCACACGGCGCCGAGCAAGTGCCGTCAGCCATACAGAGCAAATAATGCTGATCTGCCATTGCAACATCATCACCGAAAAGGAGATTGAGCAGACGATCGTCGGGCTGCTGGATCAGGATCCCTGGCAGCTTATCGTGCCGGCGAAGATCTATCATGCCATGCAGAAGCGTGGTCGCTGTTGCGGCTGCTTCCCAAATGTGGTCGAAACGATCATTCGGGTAACCGAAAATTACCACACCCGCTCGGAGGCGAGCGGCGTGGATGTCGTTTCACACCTGGATCGCGTCAGAGGCCTGCGCGTCCAATATGGGAGCAGAACCCATGAAAGGCGAACAGCAGATCATAGAGCGGCTTAACGAGGCTCTGTTTCTGGAACTTGGAGCGGTCAATCAGTACTGGGTGCATTTCCGGCTGCTGGAAGACTGGGGATACGCCAAGCTGGCAAAGAAGGAACGCGCGGAATCGATCGAGGAGATGCACCATGCCGACCGGCTCGTGGCTCGCATCATCTTCCTCGAAGGCCATCCGAACCTGCAGTCGGTAGCACCGCTGCGCATCGGACAGAATGTCAAGGAAGTGCTCGAATCCGATCTTGCCGGCGAATATGACGCGCGCACTGCCTACAAGCGTTCGCGTGAGATTTGCGAAGAAGCAGGCGACTACGTGACGATGAAGCTGTTCGAGGATCTGCTGTCCGACGAGGAAGGTCACATCGATTTCCTCGAGACGCAACTCGACCTGCTCGCCTCGATCGGCGAAGAGAAATACGGCCAGCTCAACGCGGCATCGGCCGACGAGGCGGATTAGGGACATGCAGGAATGCGGCGCCCCTTAGATTTCTTGCGCCGCTTGCGGCGGGCCGAGGATTACGGCCTGCCGTTCCAGCAAAACCCGCGATACAGCTGGCGTCGCTGGCTTTCGCTTGCCGTAGTGGTCGCACATACGGCCTCGGCGCTGGCCGGCGCGCCCGAACCGGCGGGCCTCGCCACGAGCCGCACCGATCTGACGCCGAAGGATCTGGCGCGCGTCATCGCAATCACCAGGCCGACCAAGGATTTTTCCAAGCCCGAGCAGTTCGAGCCGATGCAGGGCGGCGCCGGCACGTCGCGGAAAGGTGCCAACAAGGACGCCTTCTCGCAATCCTCGACCAATATCACTTTCGAGGAAGAGGGCACCTTCAAGCTCGGCAATGCCATTTTCCGCAAGAACTGGGTGTCGTCGCCCTCGTCGACGCAGGCATCGGACGGGCTTGGGCCGCTATTCAACGAGCGGGCGTGCCAGAATTGCCATCTGAAGGACGGTCGCGGTCATCCGCCGGAAGCCGACAGCGGTACCACCTCGATGTTCCTGAGGCTGGCGCGGCAAGCGAGCACCGAGGAGGAGAAGGCAGCGCTGGCCGCCCGCAAGGTGCTCAACTTCCCCGATCCGGTCTATGGCTCGCAATTGCAGGACCTGGCAGTTCCAGGCCTTTGGGGCGAAGGCCGGATGCGTGTCGACTATCAGGAGCAGAAAGTCACGCTGGCGGACGGTACAGTGGTTTCGCTGCGCAAGCCGAGCTATTCGGTCGACGACCTTGCCAACGGGCCGCTCGATCCGCACACCACGCTTTCGCCGCGCATGACGCCGCCGATGATCGGCCTCGGCCTGGTCGAGCAGATCGCGCCGGCGGACATTCTCACCCATGCCGATCCGGACGATCGGAATAGTGACGGCATCTCCGGCAGGCCCAACATCGTGCACGACGGCCAAAGCGGCGAACTGACGCTCGGCCGCTTCGGCTGGAAGGCGCAGACGCCATCGATCCGCCAGCAAGCGGCGGACGCATTCGCCGGCGACATCGGCATTTCGACGCCGGAAGTGCCGAACCACTGGGGCGATTGCACCGCGGCCGAAAAGGCATGTCTTGCCATGCCGAACGGCGCACAGGAGCGCCTCGGCCCGGTCGAGGCGCCGTCGCCGGTGATGGACCTCGTCACCTTCTATTCGCAAAACCTCGCCGTGCCGGCGCGGCGCGATCTCGACAAACCCGATGTGCTGGCCGGCAAGAAGCTGTTCTACGACATGGGCTGCATTTCCTGCCATACGCCGAAATTCGTCACCCGTCGCGGCACGCCCAACAAGGCGCAGGCCTTCCAGTTGATCTGGCCCTATTCCGATTTTCTGCTGCACGACATGGGGCCGGGCCTCGCCGACGGGCAAGCGGTGGGCGAGGCTACCGGCAGCGAATGGCGCACGCCGCCGCTGTGGGGCATCGGTCTCACCCAGACCGTCAACGGCAACAGCTTCTTCCTGCATGACGGGCGCGCGCGCACCCTGACCGAGGCGATCCTGTGGCATGGCGGCGAGGGGCAAAAGGCGCGCGACCGCTTTGCCGCCGCGGATGCGGCCAATCGCGACGCACTGGTCAAATTCCTGGAGTCGTTCTGATGTCGAAACGTCTTGCGCTTGGTCTGGTTCTCCCGCTGGTCCTCGCCGGTGCATTGCCTGCGTCCGCGGCGGTCAAGGCTTCCGACGTGATCCAGCGGGCGATCGACGGCTTTGTCCGCCCGGCCTATGCACGCCTGCATGACCATGCGGACAGCCTGACCAAGGCAATGCGCACGCTTTGCCACGCGCCCTCGCAGGACCATCTCGATGCGGCGCGCGCCGAGTTCTCCGGCACTGTGGATGCCTGGTCGGTCGTCGAGATCATCCGCATCGGGCCGATCACGCAGAACAACCGGCTGGAGCGCATGCTGTTCTGGCCGGACCGCAAGAGCATCGGCCTGAGGCAGGTGCAGGCGGCGCTGGCCAATAAAGACCGGACCGCCGCCGATCCGGTCCAGCTGGCGACAAAGAGCGTCGCCATGCAAGGGCTCGGCGCGCTGGAATTCGTGCTTTACGGCGATGGCGCCGAGCGGCTCGCCCGCAAGGACGATCCCTATCGTTGCGCTTACGGCGCGGCCGTCGCCGGCAACATCAAAACGATTGCTGCCGAGGTCAGCGACGCCTGGAACAGGCCCGACGGTTTTGCAGCACTTTGGGCGAATCCGGGACCGCAAAACGCGCTCTACCGCGACGGCACGGAAGCGGTGACCGAACTGGTCGGCGTCTTCATCAACGAACTGGAGATGGTACGTGACGTGCGCCTGAAAGGCTTTCTGGGCAGTAGCCCGGAGGCCGACAAGCCCAGACAGGCGATCTATTGGCGCTCACAAAACACCGCGCGTTCGCTGACCGGAAATCTTGCAGGCGTGGACGCGCTGTTCCAGGCATCGCAGCTTGGCGATGCGCTGTCGCCCGACGCACGCTGGATGGCGGAATCGATCCACATCCAGCTCGTCAACGGGGCCGCCGACGCCACCGCCATCAGAGGTCCGATCGACAAGGCGCTCGCCGATCCGGCGCTGCGCCAGAAGCTCGACCACTTCTCGCTGGTGACATCCAGCCTGACGACCCTGATCGGCACCAGGCTGACCGCCGAATTCGGCCTGACCGCTGGCTTCTCATCACTCGACGGAGACTAACTCTGAGGACGCCGCTGATCGATCGTCGTGATTTCCTCAGGGCCGCAGGCGTTGGCTTTGTTGCAGCGATGGCGCCTTCGGCATGGGCAAAGACGCTTGCCGCCGACGCCGTCTTCGCCACGGCGTTCGTCAAGCGCGACGGCAGCTATGGCGCGGCCATCCTGTCCGAAGCCGGCAAGGTCCTGCACGCCATCCACTTTCCCGGCCGCGGTCACGACGTCACCTTCGATCCGGTGTCGAAGCGCTCCGTGGTCTTTGCCAGGCAGCCCGGCACCTTCGCGGTGGTCTTCGACCACACGGGTCGCGACGCGCCGCTGACCATCGCCAGCGTCAGTGGACGGCATTTCTTCGGCCACGGCGTGTTTTCGACCGACGGTGCGCTGCTCTACGCCACCGAGAACGATTTCGACAATGCCGCCGGCGTGGTCGGTGTCTACGACGCGCGTGCGAGATTCAAGCGGGTTGGTGAGTTCCCGACCTATGGCATGGGCCCGCACGAGCTTCTGCTGCTGGGCGACGGCAGGACGATTGCCGTCGCCAATGGCGGCATCGAGACGCATCCGGATTATGGCCGCGCCGAGCTCAACATCGCGACAATGAAGCCATCCTATGTTCTGGTCGACCGCCTCACCGGTGACCTCGTCGAAAAGCACGAATTGCCGCCGGCGCTGCACCTGCTGTCGATCCGTCACATGGATGTTGACCGATCCGGCACGGTCTGGTTCGGCTGCCAGTACAGGGGGCCGGGCACCGATCGTCCGCTGCTGGTCGGCCGCGCCGCCCGCGGCGAGGATCTGCAACTGCTCGACATGCCGGGCGACGTGCTGTCCGGCTTCAGGAACTATATAGGCTCGGTCGCTGCCAATCCTGCTGCCGGTACCGTCGCCGTGTCCTCGCCGGAAGGCAACTCGCTTGCCGTCATCGATGCGGCCAGCGGCCGGATCGTCGCCACCAGCGCGCTGGCCGAGGTCTGCGGCGTGGCGCCCGACGGGGCGAGCTTCATGGCGACGACAGGCACCGGCGAAATCGTCGAAGTGGGCGGCGCAATAAGGTCCGAACCGGACTATGTCTGGGACAATCACATGCTGCGCATCGAGCAGGCCGGATAAGTGCGTCCGGCACCGGTTCCCAAACGGCTACGCTCGCTAGAAGGTACCGCCTTCGGGCGAGATCGAAGCGAAGCCGCCAAACGAATTATGCATTATCCCCTTGCGGGGACGAGCCATGGCAGGCACAGGGACACTGTTTTTCGAACCCCTGTGCCCAAGCGGGTGCTCCAACCGGCCGCCTCATGAAGCTGCTTGCCATCGACTGCGCCGCCAATCTCTGCGCCGCCTGTGTCTACGACGCGGCGGTCGGGAAAGAGCTCGGCCGTTCGGTGTTCGATCTCGGCAAGGGCCATGCCGAGCATTTGATGGCCGTGATCGAGGAGGCGTTGAAGGCGGCCGGGACCGACTATGCCGGCCTCGGCGCCATCGCTGTCTCCACCGGTCCGGGCTCCTTCACCGGCCTGCGCGTCGGTGTCTCGGCGGCGCGGGGCCTGGCGCTGGCGCTGAAAATTCCGGCAATCGGGGTGACGACGCTGGAAGCGCTGGCTGCGCAGGCGAAAGAGACATTTCCCGGCCGCGCCGTGCTGGTCGCGCTCGACGCCGGCCGCGAGGAAATCCATGCAGCACTTTACGACGAAGCATCCGTTTTGATTTACGGTCCCGCGGTGACCACGCTTTCGCAAGCCGCCGCCATGGCGGTGGATAGGTCTCCAGTTATGGCCGGCACGGCGACATCGCAAATTGCCGCTTCGGTCGGGCGCGCCTTCGACATCGGCCCGACAAGTGCCACTGCGGATATCGCAATCTATGCCCGGCTGGCCGCTACCAAGGGTGAAGGCGAAAAGCCGAAACCGCTTTATTTGCGCGGGGCGGACGCCAAGCCGCAGGCCGGGTTTATCCTGTCCAGGAAGAAAGCCGGGAAGAAAAACTGATGCGCATTCCTTTCCTCCAGCCGCGCCGCAGGGACTTTGCGCTCGAGCCGCTGACGATTGCCGACAGCGCGGCCATGTCGGTGCTGCATCGCGAGGATTTCGTCCGGCCGTGGACCGACGACGAATTCGCCGCACTGCTCGAGCAGGACACGGTGTTCGGCTATGCCGCGCGCGAGACCGGACAGGGTGCCAAGCCGCCGGTCGGTTTCGTGCTGGCGCGCCTGGCGGCCGGCGAAGGCGAGGTCCTGACTGTCGCGGTGGCGCGCTCCCATCGCCGCCAGGGCCTTGGCTGGCAACTGATGGATGCCGTTCTGCGCGAACTGCATGCGCAACGCGCCGAGGCGCTTTTCCTCGAGGTCGACGAGACCAACATCGCCGCGATCGCGCTCTATCGGCGGCTGGGATTCCGCGAGGTCGGCAAACGTGCCAACTATTACAGATCGCCCGAGCACGGCCCGACCGGGGCGCTTGTCATGCGCCGCGATCTTCGGTAGCGCATCGGCCCGCAAATCGGAACCGATTTTCGGAAAGCACAATGCGTAGATTCGGATGCGCAGATTCAAAAATGCTAGAGAGCACTTTGTGCGTACAATTGGGCGCACGTCGCTCTAGCCATAGATGGGGCAGGGCCAAGAGCGGATGATCGGAAAAATCAGGATTTTCCTGGCGCTGGGCCTCGTTGTCGCCGGCTCGTTGATCCTCGTGCCGCTGCAGATCCTGTCGATGAAGACCGGGCTCTGGTCCGAGACGTTCATCCTGAAGATCTGGCACCGGCTCATCATCCGAGCGCTGGGCATGCGCATCCATGTCAAGGGGACCTTGTCCAGCCAGCGCCCGCTATTGGTTGCGTCGAACCACATCTCCTGGACCGACATCATGGTGCTGGGATCGATGGTCGACGTGACGTTCATCGCCAGGGCCGACATGGCCGGCTGGCCATTGATCGGCATGTTGTCGAAGCTGCAGCGCACCGTCTTCATCGAGCGCGAGCGCAAGCGTTCGTCGGGCGACCAGGCGAGCGAGATCGCCAACCGCATGGCCAAGGGCGACGCCATGGTGCTGTTTGCCGAAGGTTCGACCGGTGACGGCAACATGATCTTGCCGTTCAAGAGCACGCTGTTCGGGGCCGCCTCGATGGCGATTTCGGAAGGGGCGGCCGAACGGGTCTTCATCCAGCCGGTGGCGATCGTCTATACGCGCCTGCACGGCGTGCCGCTCGGCCGCAGGCACCGGCCGATTGCCGCCTGGATCGGTGACGAGGATTTGATGCCGCATCTCAAGATCCTGATGGCAGAGGGCGGGCTCGATGTCGAAGTGCATTTCGGCGAGCCGGTTGCCTTTTCCAAGGGCTCCAACCGCAAGGAAACGGCAAGGCTGATGGAGAGTCGGGTGCGCGATATGGTGCAGGCGACGCTCGCCGATCCGCACCCGAGCCGGTAGGCCGGAAAAGCTCCAGCGCAAATTCACGTGCACCAGCATCCTTTGCGCGTCCAAGAGGACGCGCGGTGCTGCATTTTGCAGCCAAGTGGAATCATTTGGCGTCGCACAAATGCGGCTAAAACAAACAGATAGAGCGGGATGCCCCCGTTCAATCCAAATGCATCCCGCTCTACGGGCAGAATCGTCTGTTTTTTGTCGGGGAAAGGCGTTAGAAGCCGCCAGATGGAATTGAATACGATAGAACGGGACGACACCAATACTGCCGCCGAGAGTGCGGTCGTACCGTCTGCCGCAAGCAGGAAGGTCTTCGTCAAGACCTATGGCTGCCAGATGAACGTCTACGATTCGCAGCGCATGACCGACGCGCTGGCCGCCGACGGCTATGTGGCGACGGACGCCATCGCCGAGGCCGATCTGGTGCTGCTTAACACCTGCCATATCCGCGAGAAAGCCGCCGAAAAGGTCTATTCCGAACTCGGCCGCATTCGTGAGATGAAGGCCGAACGGGCACGGGCCGGCCGCGAGATGCTGGTCGGTGTCGCCGGCTGCGTGGCGCAGGCCGAGGGCTCCGAGATCATCCGCCGCTCGCCGGCCGTCGATCTGGTCATCGGCCCCCAGACCTATCACAGGCTGCCGCATGTGCTGGCACGGGTGCGCGGCGGCGAAAAGATCGTCGAGACCGACTATGCCATCGAGGACAAATTCGAGCATCTGCCGCAGCCGAAACGCGCCGAGATCATCAGGCGCGGCGTTACCGCGTTTTTGACCGTGCAGGAGGGCTGCGACAAGTTCTGCACCTTCTGCGTCGTGCCCTATACCAGAGGCTCGGAAGTGTCGCGGCCGGTGGCGCAGATCGTCGCCGAGGCCGAGCGGCTGGCGCAAGCCGGCGTGCGCGAGGTGACGCTGCTTGGCCAGAACGTCAATGCCTGGCATGGCGAGGGCGAAGCCAAAGGGGGCAAGACCGAGGAATGGGGTCTTGGCCGCCTGCTGTTCCGGCTGGCCGAGATTCCCGGGCTGGCGCGGTTGCGCTATACCACCAGCCACCCGCGCGACATGGACGACGAATTGATCGCCGCCCACCGTGATTTGCCGGCGCTGATGCCCTATCTGCATTTGCCTGTGCAATCCGGCTCCGACCGCACACTCAAGGCGATGAACCGCAGGCATACGGCAAAGGACTATCTGACGCTGCTCGACCGGATCCGCGCCGCACGGAGCGATATCGCGCTTTCGGGCGACTTCATTGTCGGCTTTCCCGGCGAGACGGATGCGGATTTCGAGGCGACGATGGACCTTGTCCGCCAGGTGAACTATGCCTCGGCCTTCTCGTTCAAATATTCACCGCGCCCCGGCACGCCGGGCGCAGAAATGGCCGATCATGTGCCGGAAGCCGTCAAGGACGAGCGCCTGCAGCGGCTGCAGGCGCTGCTGCTGAAGCAGCAGCAGGATTTCGGCGCGAGCCTGGTCGGCAGCACCATCGACACGCTGATCGAGAAGCCGGGTCGCCAGGCCGGCCAGAAGGTCGGCCGCTCGCCGTGGCTGCAGCCGGTTATTGTTGATGAAATGTCCGGCGAAATCGGTGAGATTATCCAGGTACGAATCACGAAGACGGGTTACAACAGCCTGTTCGCCGAATTGGCCTGAAGGTCTCGGCAGATGAGGAGAGACGGTTGAGCGCTGCGGAAGTGAAGAACCTGCCCCAGAACCTACCATCGGGGGCTTCGGATATGGCGCACATCGTTCTGACTTTCGACAACAACAAGCTTGCCAGCGCCCTTTATGGCCAGTTCGACGAAAATCTGGCCAGGCTTGAGCAGAAGCTTGGCGTCGATATCCGCTCGCGAGGCAACCAGCTGACCATCAAGGGCTCCGCCTCGGCCGCCGAGCAGGCGCGCCGCGCCCTGGATAATCTCTACGGCATTCTCCAGAAAGGCGCTGACATCGGCCAATCGGACGTCGACGGCGCCGTGCGCATGGCGATCGCCGCCGACGACCAGCTGACGCTGCCGACGCTGGAGCGCAAGGGCAAGGTGTCCGCCGCCCAGATATCGACGCGCAAGAAGACGATCTATGCCCGTTCGCTCAACCAGGACGCCTATATGCGCGCGCTGGAGCGGTCCGAACTCGTCTTCGGCATCGGCCCGGCCGGCACTGGAAAAACCTTCCTCGCCGTGGCGCATGCGGCGATGCTGCTCGAACGCGGCATGGTCGAGCGCATCGTGCTGTCGCGGCCGGCCGTCGAGGCCGGCGAGCGGCTCGGCTTCCTGCCCGGCGACATGAAGGAGAAGGTCGATCCCTATCTGCGGCCGCTCTACGACGCGCTTTACGAGATGATGCCGGCCGACAAGGTCGAGCGGGCGATAGCCGCCGAGGTGATCGAGATCGCGCCGCTGGCCTTCATGCGCGGCCGCACGCTGGCGCACTCCGCCGTCATCCTCGACGAGGCGCAGAACACCACGCCGATGCAGATGAAGATGTTCCTGACCCGTCTCGGCGAGAATTCACGCATGATCGTCACCGGCGATCCGACCCAGATCGACCTGCCGCAAAACACCAAATCCGGTCTGGTCGAGGCGCTCAGGATCCTCGACGGCGTAACCGGCATGGTGACGGTGCGCTTCAACGAAGGCGACGTCGTCAGGCATCCGTTGGTCGCCGAGATCGTCAAGGCCTACGACCGTGACGGCAAGCTGGCCCGGGGCCTCGGCGCCGAAGGCTGATGATGCGGCCTTATGGCTGAGGACAAAAAGTCTGTAGGCGGGGACCTTCCGGTTCCCGTCGACATCGATATAGCGGTCGAAGCGGGCGACTGGCCCGATGAGGCCGCGCTGACGCGGCTGGTCGATCGCGCCGTTGCCGCTGCATTTGCCGAAACCGGCGCGGCCGGCCGTTCCGAGCTCAGCATCGTCTTTTCTGACGATGCCCATATCCGCAGCCTCAATGCCGGTTGGCGCGGCAAGGACAAACCGACCAACGTCTTGTCTTTCCCGGCTTTTCCGCTCGCGAAGGGCGGTCCGCTGCCCCCCATGCTGGGCGACATCGTGCTGGCCGCCGAGACGGTCGCGCGGGAATCCGCACTGGAAGACAAGCCTGTCGAGAACCATATCATCCATCTCGTCATCCACGGCCTGCTGCATTTGCTGGGCTACGATCACGAGACCGACGCCGAGGCCGAGGAAATGGAAGCCGTCGAACGCGCAGCACTTGCGAGGCTTGCCATTCCCGATCCCTACGCGTAACTAAAAAGATCAAATGACCGGACGACGATGAACGACAAACCAGAGACTGCCGCCCGCCCAGACGCCGGCAGTGCGACCAAGCCATCCGAACAGACGGAAGAGGGCTCTAGTCCGAGTATCCCGACCGGCAGCTTCGCCAGCGAGCCATCGCCTGCCGGTCCTTCCCTGTTCGATCGCGTGCTCGGCCTGTTCAGGCAACGCAACGGCACCAGCCTGCGCGAGGAGATCGCCGACGCGCTTGCCGAAACGGCGAGCGATCCCGGATCCTTCTCGCCCGGCGAGCGGGCCATGCTCAACAACATCCTGCGCCTGCGCGAGGTGCGCGTCGAGGACGTCATGGTGCCGCGCGCCGATATCGAGGCGGTCGAGATCACCACGAACCTGGGCGATCTTCTGGGACTGTTCGAGCAGTCCGGCCATTCCCGCATGCCGGTCTATTCGGAAACGCTCGACGACCCGCGCGGCATGGTCCACATCCGCGACGTGCTCGCGCACATCACCAAGATCGCCCGCGTCAGGAAGGGCAGGACGACCAGGAAAGCCGCCGCCACCACGCTTCTCGATCTTGCCAAGGTCGATCTCGCGCGCACCATCGGCGACCTGAACCTGATCCGCCCGGTGCTTTTCGTGCCGCCGTCGATGCTCGCCTCCGATCTCATGGGGCGGATGCAGGCGATGCGCACCCAGATGGCGCTGGTCATCGATGAATATGGCGGCACTGATGGTCTGGCCTCGCTCGAGGATATCGTCGAGATGGTGGTCGGCGACATCGAGGACGAGCATGACGAGGACGAGCCGATGATCACCCAGACCGGCGAGGGCGTGTTCGTCGTCGACGGCAAGGCCGAGATCGACGAAGTCACCAAGATGATCGGCGAGGATTTCGCCGCCGGCGAGCATGGCGAATATGTCGACACGATCGGCGGCATGATCTTCAACACGCTTGGCCGTGTTCCGGCCCGCGGCGAAGTGGTGCAGGCCATACCTGGTTTCGAATTCCTTGTGCTCGACGCCGATCCACGCCGCGTCAAGCGCGTGCGCATCGTGGAGACCCAAAAGGGCGAGCGCCGCCGGCGCGCGGTGCGCGCCGAGCAGGCTTGAAAGACGCCGCTCGCCCGATGACGGTCGACGATCCGTTCAAGCACTCAACCTTGGGCTCTGGCATATTCTACAAGAATCCGCGCGCCGCATTGATCTGGCTTGAAAAGGCTTTCGGATTCGAGCCAAGCATGGTGGTCAGCGACGCTGATGGCAGGCTCGTCCATTCCGAGATGCGGTTCGGTGACGGCTATATCATCGTCGATGCCGAATGGGCCGACCATGTCGCCAGCCCCGCGTCGGTCGCCGGCAAGAACACGCAGTCGGTCTATGTGCGCCTCAAGGACGGCATTGCGCCTCCGGCAGCGTCGCACCCATCCAACACCACCCCAAATTTATCAAGTATCGCCCGCGCCGTCGGAACCGCTCACACCGGCACTCAGCCCCGGGCGGATGTTCTGGTTATGGTGGAAGACGTTGTCGGGGTCGTACGAGGACTTCACGTCAGCCAGCCGGTCAAAGACGGAGTCGCCGTACGCCTCTCGGACCCGGCCCGGGTCTTCGTCGCCGCCGAGGAAATTGACGTAGACGCCTTCGCGGAAGCGGCCAAGAGCGGCGAGGACCCCCCTCGTCCAGGCCGTCTCTCGGTCGCCGAAGTCCTCGCCGGGCCGCCACGCAGCGTGGACGATGATCGCGTGCGACGCTTGCCGGTTCCCGAACGCCGTCGCGCCCTCGGCCACTCGGCTCACCGCCCCCTTCAGATGGAACATTGCCACATACGACCGTGGCGACGAGCAGGAGAATGCGTGCCCGGCGATCACGTCGATGAGGTCGTCGCGGAGCGCGGGGAGGTGGGTGGCCTTCCAGTAGTAGTTCCAACCGTGGAGGACGGTCGAGTCGAGCGCGCTCTGGAATACCACGTACGGCTTGGGCCCGGCCAGATCGAGGAGGGGAGTCCGAAATGTGCGGAGCGGGCGGAGCGCCTTCTCACCGTCCTCGATCGGCCCGGCGTAGCACGCGCCCACCATCATCACCGGGCGCCAGTGCAGTTCCTCGGGAATGACCGATAGAGGCGGCACGGTGCAGAATTTTACGACTGTGCCGAGCTCGTCGGGAGCGTCGCGGATGAAGTCGCGGTAGAAACGGAGGACCTCCCCGGCGTCGCTCGCGTCCCAGAGGATAGGCCCGGCCAGAACCGTGGGCCCGACGGGGTGGAGGCGGAACTCGAACGAGGTGACCACGCCGAAGTTGCCGCCGCCGCCGCGCAACGCCCAGAACAGGTCGGGGTGCTCGTCCTCGGACGCCCGCAGCCGCTCGCCGTCGGCCGTCACGACGTCGGCGGCGAGGAGGTTGTCGACCGCGAGGCCATGCTTGCGCATCAGCCAGCCGATGCCACCGCCGAGGGTGAGCCCGGCGACTCCGGTATGGCTCACGATTCCGCCGGTGGTGGCCAGGCCGTGCGCCTGCGTCTCGCGGTCGACGTCGCCCCACAGCGCGCCACCCTGCACCCACGCCCTGCGGCCGGCGGGATCGACCCGCACGCCCCGCATCGCCGAGAGGTCGATGACGATCCCGTCGTCGCAAACGGCGGTGCCCGCCACGCCGTGGCCTCCGCCCCGTATGGCGATCTCCAGATCGTGGTCGCGAGCGAAGCGCACGGCCGCGACCACGTCGGCGGTCCCGATGCATCGGGCGATCAGATGCGGGCGCCGGTCAATGGCGCCGTTCCAGATTGCACGGGCGACATCGTAGTCGGCGTGGCTGGCATTGATCAGCCGGCCTCGGAACCCGTCGATTTCCACGACGGTTGGCTGCATGCTCCCGTGGTGGGCTTCTGCGTACGTTGTTGTCGTCATAGGTGTCGTCATCGTGTCCTCCTCACGTCGAGAGAGGCCACATCGGACCACGGCGGGCCGCTGCCGTATAGTCAACAATCTGGACTCCACAATCGGAGGCGGATGCGCAACACTGCTGTTGTGAGGACGTCCGTCATGAGGACATACGGCCAGTACTGCCCCATCGCCCGTGGCGCCGAGATTTTCGCCGAGCGCTGGACGCCGCTGATCATCCGCAACCTGTACCTTGGCTGCGGAAGCTTCAGCGAGATCCTGGAGGGCGCGCCCGGACTCTCCCGTACCCTGCTCTCAGAGCGGCTCAAGCAGCTCGAATGGGTCGGTGTCGTCGAGTCGAATCCCAAGCCAGACGGGCGCGGGCGCCACTACGAGCTCACGTCGGCGGGCCACGACCTCTTCACGGTCTGCCAGTCGCTCGGCGAGTGGGGCGCGCATTGGCTCGAGATCGCCCCCCAGCACCTAGACCCCTTTGTGGCCCTGTGGTCGATGTGCAAGGCGCTCCGCCGGGACCGGCTCCCGGATCGACGCGTCGTCATCCGCTTCGACTTCACCGGCCGCCCACACCGGGAGCGCTATTGGCTACTCATCGAGCTCGGAGACACAGAGATCTGCAAGACTTACCCTGGCTTCGACGAGGACCTCTACATCACGGCGGAAGCCGAAGCTTTCGTCAAATGGCACGCCGGCCAGCTCAGTTGGTCCCAAGCCACCCGCGAGGACCGAATCCAGCTCGACGGCGACCTGTCGCTCGCAAGAGCCTTCCCGACCTGGAACGCCCGCAGCATGTTCGCCCACATCATGCCGGTCTCCCGCACCGTCACGAGTCATGCAGGTTGACATTCCGGATGCGGCCTCCCGATGCGGCACCGCACCGCCGGCGTGTGACGTGAACAAACTCCCATACCTCACATGCTATCCGGAATGGAAAGCCGCCGGATTGCCGATCGTCTGATATTCACATAACTCGAAGCACTGATGCCGAAAGCGGGCGTATTACCAAGGTCCGAAGACATCCAGTGTTTTGCCATTGGCTCGACGATTGCGAATGACAGCAACGGTTCGATTGCCGAAATTCAATCCGGCACGCAGGCTGAAGCGTGGCCGTTTGGAACGTGGACCGCAGCCTGATAAATCTTCTGCCGTGATTCGAACGACTCGGAAGCATTGATGAAGCGCCTGGCCGGCCGGATAATTCTGCTATGGGGTTGGCGTCGCGCCCTTGTGGCGTTTCTTGCCGGGGCGCTGGCGGTTCTTGCCCAGGCGCCTTACGATTTCTTCGCCGTCGGTTTCGTTTCGTTTCCGCTGCTGGTCTGGCTTCTCGACGGTGCGACCGGCGAAGCTTCCGATGGTTGGTTCCGGCGTTTGCGGCCGGCTTTCGCCATCGGCTGGTGGTTCGGCTTCGGCTATTTTCTCGCCGGCCTGTGGTGGATCGGCTCGGCACTTCTGGTCGAGGCCGACAGTTTCGCCTGGGCGCTGCCCTTCGCAGTGGTCGGAATTCCGCTGGCGCTCGCCTTTTTCTACGGCTTCGCAACAGCGGTTGCCCGGCTGCTGTGGAGCAACGACATCGGCCGCATCGCCGCTCTTGCCTTCGGCTTCGGCCTGGCGGAATGGCTGCGCGATTTTCTGTTCACCGGGTTCCCGTGGAATGCCGTCGGCTACGCGGCGATGCCGGTGCCCTTGCTTATGCAGAGCGTGTCGGTGACCGGCATGGTCGGCATGAACGCGCTGGCGGTCTTCGTCTTTGCACTGCCGGCCCTGCTTGCGGCGGGCCGGCATGTCCGCCTGGGAGCTGCACTGCTTGCCGTTCTCGTCGCGGCCCATGTCGGCTTCGGCTATGTCAGGCTTGCTGCCAAGGTCGAGCCCGCAACCCGCGCAATCGACGTCCGCATCGTGCAGCCGGCTGTCGACCTCAGCGAGAAGTGGGACGCTTCGGTGCCCGACCGGATCTTCGCCATGCTGATGGGGCTTTCGGCCGAGGCGCCGCAGGCCGGCCATGACAAGCCGCAATTGATCCTGTGGCCGGAAACCTCCGTGCCGTTTTTTTTCGCCGAACGTCCCGATGCGCTGACCGCTCTGGGAGAGATGCTTGGCGACGGCCAGATGCTGATCGCCGGCGTCGTCCGGGAGGAGGGCGGCTCGGCAGCAGATGCCGACAGGCGGTACTACAATTCGGTGGTGGCGATCGACGACAAGGGTGAAATTGCAGATGCTGTCGACAAGGTTCATCTGGTGCCCTTTGGCGAATATCTGCCTTTTGCCGACCTGCTTGGCCGCTTAGGACTCAAACAGCTCGTCGCCGGGCCGACGACCTACGCGGCCGGCAATGAGCGGCATCCGATCACGCTGTCCGGTGGCATCCGCATGCTTCCGTTCATTTGCTATGAAGTCATCTTTCCCGATCTGGTGGCGATTGACGCTCCGTCAGCTGAGCTTATTGTGAATGTCACGAACGACGCGTGGTTCGGTGACACGCCGGGTCCATACCAGCATTTCAGGCAGGCGCAGGTTCGTGCTGTGGAGAACGGGGTGCCCTTGTTGCGTGCAGCCAATAACGGCATCTCCGCTGTCGTCGATCCGCGCGGGCGCATCCTCGATGCACTGGCGATCGACGCACGCGGAGCCGTCGATGTCCATGTTCCGATTTCCAATCAAGCCATCGTTTCTTCCAGCCAAAGACGCATTAACGGACTGCTGATCTTGTTGCTGTTTGCCCTGGCCGCTTTCACATTGAATGTAAGGCAAAAGCTACGGGCGAATTGACAGTCGACACATTAGAAACTCATACTGTAACGGCCTGAAATTTCTCGAAGTCGGTACGTCGTTGTGTTGGGGCACTGGCCGCCGGCTTCGTTTGGGCAGAAAAACACAAAAAGCCGGAAAAATTCGGCGAGGAAAAAATGGCAGAAGAAAACAAGAAGAAGCCGAATCCTATCGACATCCATGTCGGAAGTCGCATCAGGCTTCGTCGCAATATGTTGGGAATGAGTCAGGAGAAGCTGGGCGAGAACCTCGGCATAACGTTTCAGCAGATACAGAAATACGAAAAGGGGACCAATCGCGTTGGCGCCAGCCGGTTGCAGGCAATCGCCTCGATACTCGGCGTTCCCGTCGCTTTCTTTTTCGAGGACGCGCCGGGCCAGGAGACCGTGGGCAACCGCGGATTTGCCGAGGATGCATCAATGGCTTTTGCCGTCGAATTCTGCGGCACTCCTGAAGGTCTTCAACTCAACCGGGCCTTCGTCAAGATCGCCGACGTGAAGATACGTCGCAAGATCATCGAGCTTGTGAAGGCCCTTTCCACCGACGAAGTCGATTGATTTGGGCCGACTGAGTTGGCGACCCTTGAAAAGCCGGAAATGGCGAGGCCGTCATAGCGGGGCAGGCAAATTCTCGCGATCTCGCGCATCGTGGAATTTACATCCCATAGGCATGCCGGAGAGCGGATCGATTTTGCTCGACGCCCATGCTCAAAGTCTTTTTCATCAACGTGTTGAAGCTAAGCACGTGTTGGAGCTAAGGCACGCTGGCGGCATCCTGCCGCCGGTCACAGCCGGTCGCAGTTGGTATAAGATAACAGCGCGATTTTTACACCAGAATGGCCGCACCGCTTGACGAGCGCCGCCCGGCACAGCTAACACGTGGCGCGCCAATCGGCAGCGTGCCGATATTTTTTCAAGAGGGGACACCCGTGACGCGGCAAAACTATCTATTCACCTCGGAATCCGTTGCCGAGGGTCATCCCGACAAGGTTTGTGATCGTATCTCCGACGAGATCGTCGATCTGGTCTATCGCGAGGCCAGAAAGACCGGCATGGACCCCTGGAAGGTCCGCGTCGCCTGCGAAACGCTGGCGACCACGAATCGCGTCGTCATCGCCGGCGAGGTGCGCGTCCCCGAGACCCTGCTCAAGAAGGACAAGGCCGGCAACATCCTGATGGATGCCGCCGGTCATCCGCTCGTCAATCCGGCGAAGTTCAAGTCGGCCGCCCGCAAGGCGATCCGCGAAATCGGCTATGAACAGGCCGGTTTCCACTGGAAAACGGCAAAGATCGAGGTTCTGCTGCACGGCCAGTCGCCTGATATTGGCCAGGGCGTCGACAATGCCTCCGACCGGCAAGGCGAGGAAGGGGCCGGCGACCAGGGCATCATGTTCGGCTATGCCTGCCGCGAGACGCCGGATCTGATGCCGGCACCAATCTACTACAGCCACAAGATCCTCGAATTGCTGGCCGCCGCGCGCCATGAGGGCAACGGCGACGCCGGCCGGCTCGGGCCGGACGCCAAGAGCCAGGTCACCGTCCGCTATGTCGACGGCAAGGCGGCGGAAGTGACGCAAATCGTGCTGTCCACCCAGCATCTCGACGCCAGCTGGGATTCGAAGAAGGTCCGCAACGTCGTCGAACCTTATATCCGCGAGGCGCTGGGCGACCTGAAGATCGCCGACAGCTGCAACTGGTACATCAACCCGACGGGCAAATTCGTCATCGGCGGGCCAGACGGCGACGCCGGCCTGACCGGGCGCAAGATCATCGTCGACACTTACGGCGGTGCCGCACCCCATGGCGGCGGTGCTTTTTCCGGCAAGGACACCACCAAGGTCGACCGTTCCGCAGCCTATGCGGCACGCTATCTCGCCAAGAACGTGGTGGCCGCCAAGCTCGCCGATCGCTGCACCATCCAGCTTTCCTATGCCATTGGCGTCGCCCAGCCGCTGTCGGTCTATGTCGACCTGCACGGCACCGGCAGGGTCGATGAGGCAAAGCTCGAGCAGGCGCTGCGCACCGTGATGGACCTGTCGCCGTCCGGCATCCGCCGTCACCTCGATCTCAACAAGCCGATTTACGCCAAGACGTCGTCTTATGGCCATTTCGGCCGCAAGGCCGGCCGCGACGGGTCCTTCTCCTGGGAAAAGACCGATCTCGCCAAGGCGCTCAAGGACGCACTTGCCGAAGCGCCGGCCGAAGCAGTCGCGGCCTAGCCGCGGCGTCCATGGATCCGAAAGACCGGCCAAGCCGTGCGACCGAAGCATTTTTCGGTCGCCGGCGCGGCAAGACCATCCGTCCGCAGCAAGCGGCGGCACTGGAAAGCGGCTTCAGCACTTACCGCCTCGATCTGACGGCCGGACCGCCGGCCGAACTGCGCAGCCTGTTCGAAGCCGACGTCGGCGCCATTCATCTCGAAATTGGTTTCGGCGGCGGCGAGCACCTGCTGCATCGGGCGACGGCGGCTCCTGAGACCGGTTTTGTCGGCGTCGAGCCTTTCGTCAACGGCATGGCCAAGCTGATGATGGCGGTCACGAAACGGCCACTTGCCAATCTTCGGGTCTATGACGACGACGCCACACGCCTGCTCGACTGGCTCCCGCAAGCCTCGCTAGACGGCATCGACCTGCTCTATCCCGATCCCTGGCCGAAGAAGAAACACTGGAAGCGCCGTTTCGTCAGTCCGGTCAATCTCGACCGTCTCGCCCGCGTGCTGAAGTCAGGCGGAAAATTCCGCTTTGCGTCCGATATCGATAGCTATGTGAACTGGACGCTGCTGCACTGCCGGGCACATGGTGCGTTTGCGTGGCAGGCTGAAGAGGCAGCCGACTGGCAGCGGCCCTATGAGGGCTGGCCGGGTACCCGCTACGAAGCTAAGGCCATTCGCGAAGGCCGGCGGCCGGCCTATCTCACCTTCGTCCGAAGATAGGCATATTTCGTTAAGCATCGCGCATCGCGCGCTTTGCCGTCGACGAGGACCAAAGATGTCCTCGCCCTGCATCGCCGGTCTTAGAAGCGGCCGATCTTGTGGAAGGAGGCCGGATCCATGCCGAGATTGCGCAGATCGTGCGCGCGCGGCTTGCGGCCGGCTTCGACGGCGTGCGAAGCGGCGACGGCGCTGCCGAACACGGTGAAGAAATCGCCGATGGCCGAGAAAACCTTGCGGTTGGTCATGATTATGCCCTTTCGCCTGCTGCTATGCGTGATTGGATTTGTGCAGCGCAACATAGATAGGCGCGTATTGCCTGATATCACAGGGACGTCGCCGCATGGCCGCCATGCGTCCTGTGCAAGGCTGCCGCCCCAGGCAGTTTCGCCCGGCCCTGCATGCGGGCTGCATGCGGACTTGAAACGACGGCCGCGATCGTCTATATCAGGCTCAAATTCTTGGTCGGTATGGCGAAGAGTGGGTCCACCCGGTCCCGCTCTTTTTTGTTAGCTTCCGACCGCCCATGAAGCGACAGGAATAGAATGACGGCAACGGTATCCGACAGCGACGACCGCATCATCCGCGAAAGCGGCATCGATGCGCGCATCGCGTTGATCGTGCAGCCGGTGCTGCGTGCCATCGGCTTCCGCCTTGTCAGGGTGCATCTGACGGGCCAGAACGGGCTGACGCTGCAGATCATGGCCGAGCGCGAGGACGGCACCATGACCGTCGAGGATTGCGAAGAGGTCAGCCGGGCGGTGTCGCCTGCGCTCGATGTCGATGATCCGATCGAAAAGGCATATCATCTCGAAGTGTCGTCGCCGGGTATCGACCGGCCGCTGGTCCGTAAGTCGGATTTCGCGACCTGGACGGGTCATCTGGTGAAGATGGAAACCTCGGTCCTTGTCGCCGACCGCAAGCGCTTCAAGGGCAAGATCGCCGAGAGCGACGCGGACGGCGTGCTGATCGAGCGCGACAAGGCGGCCTATGGCGAACAGCCGACGGTGCGTGTGCCCTACGATGCGATTGCCGAAGCACGGCTGATCCTGACCGACGACCTTATCCGCGACGCACTGTCGAAGGACAACAGGGCGCGCAAGGAAGCTAAGAAGCGCCGCGGCGAACCCGAAGACGCGCCAGAGGGCGTAGAAGCGGGCGCGGAAGATGAAACCGAACAGGAAATGTGATTGGGCTGCCGGGCGCAAGGCTCGGCAACAAGCTCGGGAGAAAAACGATGGTTGTAAGCGCCAACAGGCTTGAACTGCTGCAGATCGCCGATGCGGTCGCGCGTGAAAAGTCGATCGACAAGTCGATCGTCATCGCCGCCATGGCCGATGCGATCCAGAAGGCGGCGCGCTCGCGCTATGGCCAGGAAACCAACATCCGTGCCGACATCAATCCGAATACCGGCGAGATGAAGCTGCAGCGGCTGATGGAGGTGGTCGAGAAGGTCGACGACTATGCGACGCAGATCGCCATTTCCTCGGCGCGCGAGCGCAATCCCGACGCCCAGCTCGGCGACTTCATTGCCGAACAGCTGCCGCCGATGGATTTCGGCCGCATCGCCGCCCAGTCGGCCAAGCAGGTCATCGTGCAGAAGGTGCGCGAGGCCGAGCGTGATCGCCAATATGACGAGTACAAGGACCGCATCGGCGAGATCGTCAACGGCACCGTCAAGCGCGTTGAATACGGCAATGTCATCGTCGATCTCGGCCGCGGCGAGGCGATCATCCGCCGCGACGAGCTGATCCCGCGCGAAAACTACAAATATGGCGATCGCGTCCGCGCCTATGTCTATGACGTGCGCCGCGAGCAGCGCGGTCCGCAGATATTCCTGTCGCGCACCCATCCGCAGTTCATGGCGAAGCTGTTCACCATGGAAGTGCCGGAAATCTACGACGGCATCATCGAGATCAAGTCGGTCGCCCGCGATCCGGGTTCGCGCGCCAAGATCGCCGTCATCTCGCGTGACAGTTCCATCGATCCGGTCGGCGCCTGCGTCGGCATGCGCGGCAGCCGCGTTCAGGCGGTGGTCGGCGAATTGCAGGGCGAGAAGATCGACATCATTCCGTGGTCGCCTTCGGCCGCTTCCTTCATCGTCAACGCGCTGCAGCCGGCGGAAGTCGCCAAGGTCGTGCTCGACGAGGACGCTGAACGCATCGAGGTCGTGGTGCCGGACGACCAGCTGTCGCTGGCCATCGGCCGCCGCGGCCAGAACGTCCGGCTCGCCTCGCAGCTCACCGGCTGGGATATCGACATCCTGACCGAGCAGGAAGAGAGCGAGCGCCGCCAGAAGGAGTTCGTCGAACGCTCGGCTCTGTTCATGGATGCGCTCAACGTCGATGAGATGGTCGGCCAGGTGCTCGCCTCCGAAGGCTTCACCAGCGTCGAGGAAGTCGCCTATGTCGATGCTGACGAGATCGCGTCGATCGACGGCTTCGACGAGGACACCGCCTCGGAAATCCAGGCCCGCGCCCGCGAGTATCTGGAGAAGATCGAAGCCGAGCATGACGAGAAGCGCAAGGCGCTGGGCGTCAAGGACGAGCTGCGCGAGATTCCCGGCGTGACCACCGCCATGATGGTGACACTCGGCGAGGACGGCGTGAAGACGATCGAGGATTTCGCCGGCTATGCGGCCGATGACCTGACCGGCTGGAAGGAACGCAAGGACGGCGAGACGAAGGTGTTCCCCGGCGTGCTCGCCAGTCACGGCGTCTCGCGTGCCGATGCCGAGCAGATGGTTCTGGCCGCTCGCCTCAAGGCCGGCTGGATCACCGAAGACGAGCTTGCAGCCGAAGACGTGACGGCTGACGAAGCCGTTGGTGCGTGAGGTGAAACCGCATCGCACACAACCCGCCCTTGGACGAGATGAACGATCGCACTTGCATCGTCACGCGCAGACAAGCCGAACCGGATGAACTGATCCGTTTCGTCGTCGGCCCGGATTCGGCCGTCGTTCCGGATATCAAGAAAAACCTGCCCGGCCGCGGTTGCTGGGTGACCGCCGACCGCCTACATATCGACAAGGCGGCAGCGAAGAACCTGTTCGCTCGCGCCTTCAAGGCGCAGGTGACCGTGCCGACAGATCTCGGCGGCATGGTCGACGGGCTGCTTTCCAGATCCGCTCTGGGCATGCTCGGTCTTGCCCGCAAGGCAGGCGCGATCGCGCTCGGCGCCACCAAGGTCGAGAGCGCGGTGCGTGGTGGGCTGGCGCTTTTCGTGTTGCATGCGACCGAGGCGTCAGATGACGGCGTCCGCAAGATCAGCCAGGCGCGACGGGCAACCGTCCGCCTTGGCGGCCCCGCCATCCCTGCCTACAAACTTTTCTCCGAGGCCGAGTTGAGCTTGGCATTGGGGGGTACAAATGTGATACATGCTGCCGTTCTCGCGGGAGACGCGGGCAGGGCGGTCCAGAAGCGCATGGTTGCGCTCGACCGATATCGGGGCGGTTCCCCGGACGATCTGGCAATGCTTGCGGCCGTTGCTGACGAAGATGATGCCGCAGAGGATATGGAATGAACGATACGAAATCGGGCGACGACAAGACGTTGAGTGTTACGCCGAAGAAGACTTTGACGCTGAAGCGCCCCGGTACGGAACAGGGCACCGTGCGCCAGAGCTTCTCGCATGGCCGCACCAAGGCGGTCGTGGTCGAGACCAAGAAGCGCAAGTTCTCGCTGCCCGGTGACAAGCCGGAGCCGGCCGCTGCCCCGTCCGTCTTCACGCCGAAGCCGCCGGTCGTGGCAGCGCCCGTTGTGCAGGAGGCGCCCAAGGCGCCGCCGCCTCTGCCGCCGGTCGAACGCGGCGGCATGGTGCTGAACGAATTGTCGCGCAACGAGATGGAGGCGCGCCGCCGGGCCCTTGAGGGCTCGAAGGTGCGCGACGTCGAGGATCGCCAGCGCGCCATCGACGAGGCCAAGCGCCGCGCCGAGGATGAAGAGCGCCGCCGTCGCGAGCGCGAGGAATCCGCGCGCCGCCAGGCCGAGGAAGAAGCCCGGCTGCAGGCCGAAGCGGAGTCCCGCCGGCGTGCCGAGGAAGAGGCGCGCCGCCGCGCGCCGCTGGCTGCCGAACTGGCGACGGTCGACGACGAGGACGTCAAGCCGAAGCGCACCGGCGCCGGAGCGCCCGTGCGCCGTCCCGTCACGCCCGAAGTGGCGCGTCCGGCCAAGCCGACCAAGGGCGAAGAAGATCGCCGCCGCGGCAAGCTGACGCTGAATGCCGCACTTTCCGATGAGGATGCGCGAGCGCGTTCGCTGTCGTCGATGCGTCGGCGCCAGGAGAAATTCAAGCGCGCGCTGCATAATGAACCGCGCGAGAAAGTCATGCGCGAAGTGATACTGCCCGAAACCATCACCATCCAGGAGCTGGCGCAGCGCATGTCCGAGCGCGCCGTCGATGTGGTCAAGTTCTTCATGAAACAGGGCCAGATCCTGAAGCCAGGCGACGTCATCGACGCCGACACGGCCGAGCTGGTCGCCACCGAATTCGGCCACACGGTTCGCCGCGTCGCCGAGTCCGACATCGAGGAAGGCCTGTTCAACATCGCCGATCGTCCCGAAGATCTCGAGCCGCGTCCGCCGGTGGTAACCATCATGGGCCATGTCGATCACGGCAAGACGTCGCTGCTCGATGCCATCCGCAATGCCAATGTCGTGTCCGGCGAGGCCGGCGGCATTACCCAGCATATCGGCGCCTATCAGGTCGAGAAGAACGGTCATAGGATCACCTTCATCGACACGCCCGGCCACGCCGCCTTCACGGCGATGCGCGCCCGCGGCGCCCAGGCGACAGACATCGCCATCCTCGTGGTGGCGGCCGACGACAGCGTGATGCCGCAGACGATCGAATCGATCAGCCATGCCAAGGCGGCCGGCGTTCCGATCATCGTGGCGATCAACAAGATCGACAAGCATGATGCCGACCCGCAGAAGGTGCGTTCGGAACTGCTGCGCCACGAAGTCTTCGTCGAATCGATGGGCGGCGAGGTGCTGGACGTCGAAGTGTCGGCGACCAAGGGTACCAATCTGGACAAGCTGCTCGAAGCGATCCTGCTGCAGGCCGAAATCCTCGACCTGAAGGCCAATCCGGACCGCACCGCCGAGGGCGTCGTCATCGAAGCCCAGCTCGACAAGGGCCGCGGCCCCGTCGCCACCGTGCTGGTCCAGACCGGCACGCTGATGCCTGGCGATATCCTCGTTGCCGGCAACGAATGGGGCCGGGTGCGCGCGCTGGTCAACGACCGCGGCGGGCAGATCAAGGAAGCGCCGCCGGCGATGCCGGTCGAGGTGCTCGGTCTGCAGGGAACCCCACAGGCCGGCGACCGCTTCGCCGTGGTCAACAACGAAGCCCGCGCCCGCGAGATCACCGAATACCGCCAGCGTCTGGCGCGTGAGAAGGCGGTGGCCAAGCATGCCGGCCAGCGTGGCTCGCTCGAACAGATGATGTCGCAACTGCAGACGAGCGGGCTGAAGGAATTCCCGCTGGTCATCAAGGGCGACGTGCAGGGCTCGATCGAGGCGATCAGCGCGGCCCTGGACAAGCTCGGCACCGACGAGGTGCGTGCGCGCATCGTCCATGCGGGCGCCGGCGGCATCACCGAAAGCGATGTGTCGCTGGCGGAAACCTCGGGTGCCGCGATCATCGGCTTCAACGTCCGCGCCAATGTGCAGGCGCGTGCTGCTGCCGCGGCGGCAGGCATCGAGATCCGCTACTACTCGATCATCTACAACCTCGTGGATGACGTGAAGGCGGCGCTCTCCGGCCTGCTTTCGCCGGAGCGTCGCGAGACCTTCATCGGCAATGCGGAGATCCTCGAGATCTTCGACATCACCAAGGTCGGCAAGATCGCCGGCTGCCGTGTCACCGAAGGCAAGGTCGAGCGCGGTGCGGGCGTTCGCCTGATCCGCGACAACGTCGTCATCCACGAAGGCACGCTGAAGACCCTGAAGCGCTTCAAGGACGAAGTCGCGGAAGTCCCGGGCGGCCAGGAATGCGGCATGGCCTTCCAGAACTACGAAGACATGCGCGTCGGCGACGTCATCGAGTGCTTCCGCGTCGAGATGGTGACCAGGACGCTCTGAGTTTCGAGCAACTTGAGTTCGAGCATCTACTGAGACCGGGCGGTGGTCGAAAGGCTGCCGCCCAAAGCATATGAGACATGCGGCGCGGTCCCATCCCGTGCCTCACGATTTCAGGATAGAGAAAAATGCCCCGTTCAACCACGTCAGGTCCATCCCAGCGCATGCTTCGCGTCGGCGAGCAGGTGCGCCATGCGCTGTCGGAAACCTTGCAACGCGGCGAGATCATCGATCCGCTGGTCGAGAACGCCGTGGTTTCGGTCTCGGAGGTGCGCATGTCGCCCGATCTGAAGATCGCCACCGCCTTCGTCTCGCCGCTCGGCGCTGGCGATGCCGATGCGGTGGTCGAAGCGCTCAACAAGCATGCGAAATTCATCCGCGGCCGCGTTTCCGGCGCGCTCCGGCAGATGAAGTACATGCCGGAATTCCGCTTCCGGCTCGACACCAGCTACGACAATTTCCAGAAGATCAACGAATTGTTGCACTCGCCCGAAGTGGCGCGCGATCTCGGCCCCGGCGACCAGAATAAACACAGCGACAAGGACGAAGAATAGTGGCGCGTCGCGGCAAGAAGAAGGGCCGGCCGATCTCCGGCTGGCTGGTGCTGGACAAGCCCGTCGGCATGGGCTCGACCGAAGCCGTCTCCAAGATCAAATGGTTGTTCCAGGCGGAAAAGGCCGGCCATGCTGGCACGCTCGACCCGCTCGCTTCCGGCATGCTGCCGATTGCGCTCGGCGAAGCGACCAAGACCGTGCCCTATGTCCAGGATGGCGCCAAGGTCTACCGCTTCACGGTTGCCTGGGGTGAGGAGCGTTCGACCGATGACCTCGAAGGGCCGGTGACGAAAAGCTCCGACCAGCGTCCGGCAGAAGCCGATGTGCTTTTGCTGATGCCGAAATACACCGGCATCATCATGCAGACACCGCCGCAATTTTCGGCCATCAAGATCGCAGGCGAGCGCGCCTATGACCTTGCCCGCGACGGCGCGACGGTCGACATCCCGGCGCGGGAGGTCGAGATCGGCCGTCTCGACCTGATTGAGCACAGTGCGGATCGCACCATTTTCGAGGTCGAATGCGGTAAGGGCACCTATGTGCGCTCGCTGGCCCGCGACATGGGCCGCGACCTCGGCTGTTTCGGTCATATCGCCGAACTGCGCCGGATCGAGGTCGAGCCGTTCACGCAGGAAGACTTCGTCACCATCGCCGAGCTGGAAGCCGCTCGATTCGGCGAACAGGGCGATGAACGTTCGGATTCAGCGGACACGGTGCCTGTCGATTTCGACGCCATCGATGCGCTTCTGGTCGACACATCGGCCGCGCTCGACTGCCTGCCGCAAATCGCGATCAGCGACGACGCTGCAACAAAAATCCGCCTCGGCAATCCGGTCATCATCCGTGGCCGCGACGCGCCGGTGGAAGCCGAGGAAGCCTGCGCTACGGCGCGCGGCAAGCTGGTCGCCATCGGCGCCGTCGAACAAGGCATGTTCAAGCCGAAGCGGGTCTTTGCCGGGTGAGTCCCGTCGTCTAATCTCGATCAGACGTAACATCCGAGGGGCACATGGCAAAGGCCGAGACGATCAAGAAGCGGGCGCCGGTGACAGCGCGGCGGCCGCCGGTCGGCGCATCACCGGGCACGCTGATCGCCGACCCCGCGGCGCGGCGCAGCGAACTGCGACTGACGCTGATGTCGCCCGACAAATTCGAGACAATCGAAAATGCCAGCATCGACGACGTCAACGCTCATTGCGACACATGGCCGGTCATTTGGCTCGATTGTACCGGTCTCGCCAACATCCCGCTGATCGAGGAGATCGGCCGGATTTTCAGCCTGCATCCGCTGGCGCTGGAAGACGTCGTCAACACCGGCCAGCGGCCGAAGGTGGATTTCTTCGAGGACCATGCCTTCGTCGTCGTCAGGATGATCGACGATGTCACCGCGCATCGTTACGAGCAGATCGCGGTCTTCTTCGGCAGAAACTTCGTCGTCACCTTCCAGGAGCGCGAAGGCGATCCGTTCGATCCCGTGCGCAAGCGCATCGCAAGCTCCATGCCCAACCGGCTGCGCGCACGCGGCGCTGACTATCTCGCCTATGCGCTGATCGACGCCATTGTCGACAGCTATTTCCCGCCGATCGAGGCTGCCGGCGAATTGGTCGACAGCATCGAGGACCAGATGCTGCGCGCGGCGGACAAGCACCAGATGCGGCGGCTTCACGAGTTGCGGCGCGACGCCAATGTGCTGAAGGGGGTGCTTTGGCCGATGCGCGATGCGCTGGCGACGCTGATCCGCAACGACGTGCCCTATGTGAAGCCCGAGACCAAGATCTTCCTGAACGACACGCTCGATCACTCGCTTCGGCTCATCGAACTGGTCGAAACCCAGCGCGACATGCTGACCGGCCTGATCGAGATGCATCTGTCGCTGAGCCAGGCGCGCACCAGCGATGTCATCAGCTATCTGACGATCGTCTCGGTGATCTTCATCCCGCTCACCTTTCTCGCTGGCGTGTGGGGCATGAACTTCGATCCCGAAACCTCGCCATGGAACATGCCGGAGCTGAAGGCCCAATACGGATATCCGGCGGCGCTCGTGTTCATGGCCGTTGTTGCGCTCGGGCTTGTTGCCTTCTTCAGATGGAAGAAGTGGCTTTAGCCGAAGACAAATCTTCGTTTGTGCAGCAAAAAGCCGGCTTGTGAATTGGGCTGGTGTTTTTGCCTGAATTGCACTATATGCGCCGCAGCATCGTGCAATGACACGTTGCTTGTACCGGCCCCTGCTGGACGACATCCCGGCCGAGGGCGTCCCGTTTCCTCAAACAGATAAGGAAAAACACGATGTCGATTACTGCCGAGCGCAAGAAGGAATTGATGGGTGAATTCGCAACCGCCAAGGGCGATACCGGGTCCCCGGAAGTCCAGGTGGCCATCCTTTCCGAGCGCATCAAGAACCTGACCGACCATTTCAAGGACCACAAGAAGGATAACCATTCCCGCCGTGGTCTGCTCGCTCTCGTCTCCCAGCGCCGCAGCCTGCTTGATTATCTCAAGCGCAAGGATGACGCGCGCTATCAGACGCTGATCGAGAAGCTCGGTCTGCGCCGTTGACGAATTGACCGGCGGGTTCTTTCGAGGGCCCGCCGGTCGCGCATTGGAGCAGTCCATTGCTCTAATGAAGGAAGTAGAGCGCCGCGCATCGATTTGGACGCGCACATAGTACGCTCTGAGACTTTGAATTTGCGCAAGGCATTTTCCGAGAGCCGCGGTTTTCGGGGTCATGCGCAAGGCCAGTCGGATCGATTGGCCAGACCCGGTTTCGAGATAGCACAGGGCCATTCGAAACCGCCCATGGACGGTCATGGGGCAGGATTGCAGGACGCTCGCCCGGCACCGCGCCGGATTTACCCGAGCTTCCCGTTGTCTTGCCCGTGGCTGCCCGAGAAACGAAGCCAAGGGAAAGGGGCACTCGCGCACGGTGAAACGGCGCGGCCCTTTCCGCATATGAAGGACAAGACATGTTCAATCACCACAAAGTGGAAATCGAATGGGGCGGCCGTCCGCTCATCCTCGAAACCGGCAAGATTGCGCGCCAAGCTGACGGTGCGGTGCTCGCCACCTACGGCGAAACCAAGGTTCTCGCCACCGTCGTTTCGATGAAGGAACCGAAGCCCGGCCTCGATTTCTTCCCGCTGACCGTCAACTATCAGGAAAAGACCTATGCCGCCGGCAAGATCCCGGGCGGCTATTTCAAGCGCGAAGGTCGTCCGAGCGAAAAGGAAACGCTGGTTTCCCGCCTTATCGACCGTCCGATCCGCCCGCTCTTCGCTGACGGTTACAAGAACGACACGCAGATCGTTGTCACCGTCGTCCAGCATGATCTCGAAAACGACCCGGACATCCTGTCGATCGTCGCCACCTCGGCGGCCTTGACGCTGTCCGGCGTCCCTTTCATGGGTCCGATCGGCGGCGCCCGCGTCGGTTACATCAACGGCGAATATGTGCTCAATCCGCATGTCGACGAGATGCAGGAATCCAAGCTTGACCTGATCGTCGCCGGCACCTCCGACGCCGTGCTGATGGTCGAGTCCGAAGCCAAGGAACTCGGCGAGGACCTGATGCTCGGCGCCGTTATGTTCGGCCATCGCGGCTTCCAGCCGGTGATCGACGCGATCATCAAGCTGGCCGAGGTCGCCGCCAAGGATCCGCGCGATTTCACCGCGCCGGACTATTCGGCGCTTGAAGCGGAGATGCTGAAGATCGTCGAAGGCGAGCTTCGCGATGCCTACAAGATCACCGACAAGCAGAAGCGCTATGCCGCCGTCGACGCCGTAAAGGCGAAGGTCAAGGCTGCGTTCGCACCCGCCGAAGGCGAGGAAGCAAAATACACGTCCGAACAGATCGGCACCGTGTTCAAGGAGCTCCAGGCCAAGGTCGTGCGCTGGAACATCCTCGACACCGGTTCGCGCATCGATGGCCGCGATCTGAAGACGGTCCGCAAGATCGTCTCCGAAGTCGGCGTCCTGCCGCGTACCCACGGCTCGGCGCTGTTCACCCGCGGCGAGACCCAGGCGCTGGTCGTCGCCACGCTCGGCACCGGCGAGGACGAGCAGTATGTCGATTCGCTGACCGGCATGTACAAGGAGAAGTTCCTCCTTCACTACAACTTCCCTCCCTATTCGGTCGGCGAAACCGGTCGCATGGGTTCGCCCGGCCGCCGCGAAATCGGTCACGGCAAGCTGGCCTGGCGCGCGATCCGCCCGATGCTGCCGACATCAGACCAGTTCCCCTACACGCTGCGCGTCGTCTCCGAGATCACCGAGTCCAACGGATCGTCGTCGATGGCCACCGTCTGCGGCACCTCGCTGGCGCTGATGGATGCCGGTGTTCCGCTGGCCAAGCCGGTCGCCGGCATTGCCATGGGTCTCATCAAGGAAGGCGAGCGCTTCGCGGTGCTCTCCGACATTCTCGGCGACGAGGATCATCTCGGCGACATGGACTTCAAGGTTGCCGGCACCGCCAACGGCATCACCTCGCTGCAGATGGATATCAAGATCGAGGGCATCACCGAGGAGATCATGAAGATCGCGCTGGACCAGGCCAAGGACGGCCGCCAGCATATCCTCGGTGAAATGGGCCACGCGCTGTCTGGCGCGCGTGCCGAACTCGGCGAATTCGCGCCGCGCATCGAGGTTATGCACATCCCGACCGACAAGATCCGCGACGTGATCGGCTCGGGCGGCAAGGTCATCCGCGAGATCGTCGAAAAGACCGGCGCCAAGATCAACATCGAGGACGACGGCACGGTCAAGATCGCTTCGTCCAATGCCAAGGAGATCGAGGCGGCGAAGAAGTGGATCCACACCATCGTCGCCGAGCCGGAAGTCGGCGAAATCTACGAGGGCACGGTCGTCAAGACCGCCGACTTCGGCGCTTTCGTCAATTTCTTCGGTCCGCGTGACGGCCTCGTCCACATCTCGCAGCTCGCGACCGATCGCGTCGCCAAGACCTCCGACGTCGTCAAGGAAGGCGACAAGGTCTGGGTCAAGCTGATGGGCTTCGACGAACGCGGCAAGGTCCGCCTGTCGATGAAGGTCGTCGACCAGGCCACGGGCAAGGAAATCGCCCGCGACAAGAAGGCCGAAGGCGAAGAAGACGCCGCCTGAGCGATTTAGAGCGACGTGCGTCCAAAATGGACGCACATAGTACGCTCTAAGGCTTTGAATGTTCGCATCGTGCTTTCCGAAATCGATTCCGATTCGGGCCGATGCGAAGCGATACAATCGAAACGGGCGCGCCGACAGGTCGCGCCCGTTTCATTTTCTAGACAAGCCAGCTGCATTTCGAGATCGAAGAATGTCCGCCGAGCCCCTGAAGACACTGTTCCATCCGTTCGAGGCCGAGGCTGTCCCCCTGCCGCGTAAGGGCGAGCGTGTCCTCTTTCTCGGCGCTGAACCCGGCTTCCGCCTGCCCGAAGGTTTCGATGCGGCACTGCATCTGGTGCAAGGCTTCCGCCCGCATTTTCGCGCGCTGCAGGGGTCGGGCTTCACGGTCACGCCGCGCCCGGAAGGCGAAGGTTTCGATGCGGCATTGGTGCTTGCCGGCCGTCATCGCGGGCAAAACGAATTGCACATCGCTGAGGCGATTGAGCGTGTGAGGCCGGGCGGATCGATTATCGTCGCCGGTGCCAAGGACGATGGCATTGCCAGCCTGCGCAAGCGCATCGGCGAGCTTGTGCCGCTCGACGGCCATTTGCCGAAACATCACGGCATCGCTTTCTGGTTTCATCGACCTGCCGATGCTGCGGTCGCGGCAGCGCTTCGCGCCGCCAATCCAACCCTTCTGCTCGAGGGCCGTTTCCGCACCGCGCCAGGCATGTTTTCTTTCGACAAGATCGATACAGGTTCGAAATTGCTGGTCGACAATCTGCCCGGCGACCTGCGTGGCAAAGTTGCCGATTTGTGTGCCGGCTGGGGCTATGTGGCGGCCGAGGTCGCCGCCCGCTCACCTGGCATATCGGCGCTCGATCTCTACGAGGCCGAGTTCGATGCGCTGGAGGCGGCGAAAGGCAATATTGGCAATACAGCGGCGGAAGCCGATTTCTTCTGGATCGATCTTTTGAGCGAGCCGGTCGAGCGGCGCTATGACGCCATCGTCATGAACCCGCCCTTCCATCGCAGCCGGGCGGCCGAGCCGGAGATCGGTGCCCGCATGATCCGCGCCGCGGCAAAGGCGCTGAAGCCGGGTGGGCGGCTGTTTATGGTGGCGAACCGTCAGCTTCCCTACGAGCCGATGCTGGCGGCCGCCTTCTCCAGCCATGCCGAGATCGCCCGCGATGGCATGTTCAAGGTTCTCGCGGCGCGCCGCTGAACGCGGAGTTCAGTGCAGATCGGCAAGGCGCCGTATCTATGGCCGCGCTCTTCGACCATCGTTCCAGTCTGCTTGCCAGCAAGGCCGTCGCATTTTTACGGGCCGAATTAATCTCGTACGTTGTCGGTCCGCTTCAGCTCGTCGAGCGCCGGCATCGAGACGATGTGGTAGCCGGAATCGACATAGTGGATTTCGCCGGTGACGCCTGACGACAGGTCGGACAGGAGGTAGACCGCGGAACCGCCGACTTCGTCGATGGTCACCGTACGGCGCAGCGGCGAGTTGCGCTGCTGGTAGGAAAACATGTGGCGTGCATCGGAAATCCCGGCGCCCGCCAATGTCCGCACCGGTCCCGCGGATATGCCGTTCACTCTAATGCCGCGCGGGCCGTAGTCGTTGGCGAGATAGCGGACGCTGGCTTCCAGCCCGGCCTTGGCGACGCCCATGACGTTGTAGTTCGGCATGACACGAACGGAACCGGCATAGGTCAGCGTGATCATCGAGCCGCTGTCCTTCATCAGCGCGGCGGCATGACGGGCGACCTCGGTGAACGAGTAGCAGGAGATGACCATTGTGCGGACGAAATTATCGCGGCTGGTGTCGGCGTAAAGGCCCTTCAGCTCGTTCTTGTCGGAAAAGCCGATGGCGTGGACGACGAAGTCCAGCCCTCCCCAGGCCTCGCCCAAGGTCTCGAAGGTAGCGGCAACCGATGCGCTGTCCTCGACGTCGCAAGGCACGACCAGCGAGGAGCCGAGTTTGTCGGCAAGCGGCTTGACCCGGCGCCCAAAGGCTTCGCCCTGATAGGTGAAGGCGAGTTCTGCCCCATGTTCGGACAGTTTTCGGGCGATGCCCCAAGCGATCGAATGGTCGTTGGCGACACCCATGACAAGCCCACGCTTGCCTTTCATCAATCCGTCCATGGTCGGCAATCCTTATGCGGAATAGCGCTGGAAAATCAGCGTTGCGTTGGTGCCGCCGAAACCGAACGAGTTGGACAAAACGGTGTCGATCCTGGCATCGTCGATGCGCTCTCGCACGATGGGCATGCCCTCGAATTCCGGATCGAGCTGCTCGATGTGGGCGCTCTCGCCGATGAAGCCGCCTTGCATCATCAGGATCGAGTAGATCGATTCCTGCACGCCGGCCGCACCCAGCGAATGGCCGGTCAGTGATTTCGTCGAGGTGATGAAAGGCATCTTGTCGCCGAACACCTCGCGGATTGCGCCCATTTCCCTGGAGTCGCCGACCGGCGTCGAGGTGCCGTGCGTGTTGATGTAGTCGACCGGCGAAGAAACGGTCGCCAGCGCCTGCCGCATGCAGCGCACCGCGCCTTCGCCCGAGGGCGCCACCATGTCGTAGCCGTCGGAGGTCGCGCCATAGCCGACGACCTCGGCGTAGATCTTTGCGCCGCGCGCCTTGGCGTGCTCGAGCTCTTCTAGCACCAGCACGCCGGCGCCGCCGGCAATGACGAAGCCGTCACGATCGACGTCATAGGCGCGCGAGGCGGCCGATGCCCGGTCGTTGAACTTGGAGGACATGGCGCCCATCGCGTCGAACAGGTCCGACATCGTCCAGTCGAGGTCCTCATGGCCGCCGGCAAAGACCATGTCCTGCTTGCCCCACTGGATCAGTTCGTAGCCATTGCCGATGCAATGCGCCGAGGTCGAGCAGGCCGAAGAGATCGAATAGTTGACGCCGTGGATCTTGAACCAGGTTGCGAGCGTCGCCGAAGCGGTCGACGACATCGCCTTCGGCACCGCAAACGGACCAATGCGCTTGGGGCTGCCGTTTTTGAGCGTGGTTTCAGCGGCTTCGACGATGGTTCGGGTCGACGGTCCGCCCGATCCCATGACGATGCCGGTGCGCTCATTGGTGATGTCGTTTTCGCCCAGTCCAGCGTCCACGATAGCCTGGTCCATGGCGACATGGTTCCAGGCCGCGCCTTGCGACAGGAAGCGCATGGCGCGACGATCGATCAGCGCGGAAGGGTCGAGCGTCGGCGCCCCCCAGACCTGGCAGCGGAAGCCGTGTTCGGCGAAGGAATCGGAGAAGCTGATGCCGGATCTGGCATCGTGGAGCGAGGCCTGCACCTCGTTGGCATTGTTGCCGATCGACGACACGATGCCGAGGCCCGTCACTACGACCCGTCTCATTCGCAACTCCTTCCAGCGCATGAACCCGAAACCTGTCGGACCAGGATCATGCGCAAATTAAAGTTCTACAGCTTCCTTGCGCGTCCCGCGGACTCGCGGCGCTGTGAAGGCGCCGGTTAGGCGGCGGCCGATTGCTTGGACAGACCCACCTTGAGATCCGTTGCTGCGTATATGGGTTCGCCATCCGCCTTCAGCCAGCCATCGGCGATTCCAAGCACCAGCCGGCCGCGCATCACGCGCTTGAAGTCTACGCCATATTCCACCTTCTTGACCGACGGCGTCACCATGCCTTTGAATTTCACTTCGCCGGTCGACAGTGCCATGCCCTTGCCCGGCTCGCCGAGCCAGCCGAGATAGAAGCCCGTCAGTTGCCACATGGCGTCGAGGCCCAGGCACCCCGGCATGATCGGATTGCCGATGAAATGGCAGGCGAAAAACCACAGGTCCGGCTTGATGTCGAATTCGGCGCGGATGAAGCCCTTGTCGAAGGCACCGCCCGTCTCGCTGATTTCGGTGATGCGATCGAACATCAGCATCGGCGGATAGGGGAGCTGGGCGTTTCCAGGTCCGAACAGCTCGCCGCGGGCGCAGGCAAGCAGTTCCTCGTAATCGTAGCTGGATTTCGAAACCGCCATCAATCTCCGTCCCCAATAATCGTCCGGGCGGTAGCGCGCCCTTGTCGTTGGTTTCCTAACACAATCTATTTCAGGCCGGAAACCGGCGTTTGCGCTTAACCCGCCCGTCTGCCTGGGTCAATGCGCGCTATTGATCGTATTCGGGCGACAGAATATATGTCGGGGGGTGTCCAGTTTCGGTCAATATTCGTTTTTTGCCATTCTGGGCATATCTTGAGGCGAAACTTTGAGCTTGGACGGATAGATGGATCTGGGCTGCCGGAAGGAAAATGTCTCTGTGGACAAGCGGGTTCGCGAAGCTGGCCTGAGGCCGACGCGTCAGCGCATTGCGCTGGCCGATCTGCTTTTTGCCAAAGGCGACCGCCATCTGTCGGCCGAGGAGCTGCACGAGGAGGCGATCACCGCCGGCGTGCCGGTTTCGCTTGCCACCGTCTACAACGCTCTTCATCAATTCACCCAGGCGGGCCTTCTGCGCATCCTGGCAGTCGAGGGGTCGAAGACCTACTTCGACACCAACACCTCCGATCACCATCATTTCTACATTGAAGGCGAAAACAGGATCTTCGATATCGCCAGTGGTCCTGTCACGGTTTCCAACCTGCCGGAGCCGCCGGAAGGCATGGAGATCGCCAATGTCGACATCGTGGTGAGGCTGCGCCCCAAACGCTCCGATTGATCCGCGCTTCATAAGGCCGCGAGATACCGTCTCGCCTGTATCGGCCTCTAGAATCCCGACCGACAAGATGAGGTCAGTTCTTGACCCGTTCGCCCGGATAAGCGCCCCAGACAAGCGACTGGGCGAGCCAGCCGGTGTGGCCGTTGAAGGTCATCTCGCACCACTGGCCGTCACAGGACTTGATCGTGCCCATGGCGCCCGGCTCGATGATCGCGACGATGCTGGCATCCTTTTCCGGGTCGTCGAGAAGATTGACTCGGGCATCTTTGCCCCGCTGCCAGGGAGCTACGATCGCCGTACGGCGGCCTGAAAGCAGCGACTGGTTGATCCAGCCTTCCGAGCCGTCGGCATCGCGCACACGACGCCAAGTGTCGAATTCCTGGATGATCTCCATCGGCAGGCCGGGCTTCATATACATCCAGTCGACGGAATAGTTGACGCCTGGTCCGACGCGGGAGTTGACGCGGCCCGCTTTCAGGCTGACGAAACGCGGCAGCGGCAGGCCGCTCGGGCCGAGCGTTGTGCTCTGGGCGGGTGCTGCCGCATTCTGTGCCGCCACATGCGAGGAATGAAGGAGAGCGCCGAGAAATGCTGCGCTGAGGGCGAGGCGGAGCGACGCGAAACCAGACACTTTCATTCCTTTCGGCGCCGGCTCATCGGCCTTGGCGCCCCTTTTTCTTTGTCTTCGGCGGAACCTCTTGTTACATGAAGAACTGGCACCGCGACCGGCCTGCAGTTTCGCCTGTCTTGGTTAAAGAGGTCTCAACGAGGTCGGGTTCGAGGAAACAATGGTAGGCAGAAAAAGGCCCCTCGTCGTCATCACGCGCAAGCTCCCCGACCCGGTCGAGACCCGCATGCGTGAGCTGTTCGACGCCCGGCTGAATGTCGAAGACAGGCCTATGACGCAGCCGGAACTGGTCGCGGCGGTCAAGGAAGCCGACGTGCTGGTGCCGACCATAACCGATCAAATCGACGCGGCGCTGATCGCTCAGGCTGGCGACAATCTCAAGCTGATCGCCAATTTCGGTAACGGCGTCGACAAGATCGACGTGTCAGCAGCAGCGAAGAAGGGCATTACTGTCACCAATACGCCGAACGTGCTGACCGAAGATACGGCCGACATGACCATGGCGCTGATGCTGGCGGTGCCGCGGCGGCTTGCGGAAGGCGCCAATGTGCTGACCGGCGACAAGAAATGGGCCGGCTGGTCGCCAACCTGGATGCTCGGCCGGCGTATCTGGGGCAAACGCCTCGGCATTGTCGGCATGGGCCGCATCGGCACCGCTGTCGCCCGACGGGCCAAGGCCTTTGGCCTGTCGATCCACTATCACAACCGCCATCGCGTGCTGCCGGCAGTCGAGGACGAGCTGGAGGCGACCTACTGGGAGAGCCTCGACCAGATGCTTGCCCGCATGGACATCATATCGGTCAATTGTCCGTCGACGCCGGCGACCTTCCACCTGCTTTCGGCGCGGCGGCTGGCGCTTCTGCAACCGTCCGCTTACATCGTCAACACAGCGCGCGGCGACATCATCGACGAGGACTCTCTGGTCAAGCTGATCCAGGACGGCAAGATCGCCGGCGCCGGCCTCGATGTCTACGAGCATGAGCCGGCGCTGAACAGCAAATTGCTGAAGCTCGCCGCCAAGGGCAAGGTCGTGTTGTTGCCGCACATGGGGTCGGCGACGCTCGAAGGCCGGATCGACATGGGCGAGAAGGTGATCATCAACATCCGCGCCTTCTTCGATGGCCACCGTCCACCGGATCGCGTACTGCCACTGCGGACGTGATGCCATCTTAAGTTAGCGCAGGCTTACGAAATCACCTTGCGCATGGTAATCGAGGTCGGACGGTCATAGCCCTTGTGCGCTGTCCGTTCCGTTTCGCGAAAGCCGAGCCGGGCAAAGGCCGCGTGATTCCCGGTCAGTTCGATCCGCGTCTGAAGCTCGATCGCAGGCTTGCCGCGGTTGCGGGCGAGATCCTCGACAGCTTGCATCAGCTGCCTGGCAATGCCCTGTCCCTGAAAGTCCGGTTCGATCGCGAGCTTTCCGATATAATGCATGTCGCGCAAAAGTGTGCAGCGGTTTTGCGATAACGACATGCATAAAACAACAACCTAAAGCGCGTCGCATGAGGCCCGGTCAAACGCGACGCGCTTTAGAAATCGTTGGCCCGCTCCAGAACAAAAACGCAGCCGACGGTCCTGCCGTCCTTCAGCGCCGCAAAGCCCGTCTCTTGCCGGGCCTTGTCCCGGAGATTTTCGACCGTGAGCCGATGCGCCGAGGATGGCGGAGCGATGACACCGTCCATGGCGGCGAAGGCGCGCATGATCAGCGCCAGCACCTCGTCCCAACGGTCGAAATCGGCCGGAAGCTGCTCGACGGAAACCAGGCTCAAGGTCTAGTTTCTCTTGTAGCGGATCGTGTCGAAGCGCGCTGTCAACGCATCGTAAAGCAGCAGCCGGCCGACCAGCGGCTCGCCAATGCCGGCGATCAGCTTGATCGCCTCCATAGCCTGCAGCGTGCCGACGACACCGGTCAGCACGCCGAGTACGCCGGCCACAGCGCAGGATGGCACCAGGCCGGGTGGCGGCGGTTCCGGAAAAAGATCGCGATAGCTTGGATTCGGCCTGCCGTCCGCGCCGGCTTCGAACGGTTTCAGCACGGTCACCGAGCCGTCGAAGCGGCCGACGGCGGCATGTACCAGCGGCCGCTTTTCCGCGGCGCAGGCGTCGGCCGCGGCATAACGTGTTTCGAAATTGTCGGAACCGTCGACGACGATGTCATAACGGGCGACGAGGGCAGGCGCGTTGTCCGCCTTCAGCCTGAGATTGTGCAGTTCCACGGCGACGTTGGGATTGATGCGGGCGATGGCCGCTTTGGCACTGTCGGTTTTCGCCATGCCGACAGTGTCGGTGCCGTGGATCACCTGTCTTTGCAGGTTCGACAGCGAGACGCTGTCGTCGTCGACGATGCCGAGTGTGCCGACGCCGGCTGCGGCAAGATATTCAAGCACCGGCGCTCCCAGGCCGCCGGCGCCGATGACCAGGACTCGAGCCCGCTTCAGTCGCTGCTGGCCGGCGCCGCCGATCTCGGGTAGCACGATGTGGCGGGCGTAGCGTTCGAGTTCTTCGTTAGTGAGCGCGGTGGTGATCATCGCCCGACCATATATGCATGTCGCGCAAAAGTGTGCAGCGGTTTTGCGATGACGACATGCATAAAACAACAACCTAAAGCGCGTCGCATGAGGCCGGTCGAACGCGACGCGCTTTAGCGGGAGAAAAACCTTGTCAGGCGCCAATGCAGGGCGCCAAAAAGCCTGCCCTCGGGCTCGGCCATCGGGGTGCGAAGCAGTTTTGGGATAACGATATCAAGGAAGTCAAATGGTTGGCCCGACCGTGCCGTGATCGACGGTCAGGAACTGCGCGCGTCCCTTGAGACTGGAAAACAGCGCCGCATCGGTCCCGGTCATGAAAGCCTGGCAATTCAGCTCTTCCAGGATCGAGAACAGCGCGGCGCGCCGGCCGCTGTCGAGATGGGCAGCGATCTCGTCGAGCAGCAGGATCGGCGTCATGCCCGACATCTCGCCGGTGAGCCGGGCATGCGACAAGACCATGCCGACCAGCAACGCCTTCTGCTCGCCGGTCGAACAGAGTTCGGCCGGCATCGCCTTGGGCCGGTGCCGCACCACGAGGTCCGAACGGTGCGGGCCGTCGAGCGTGCGCCCGGCGGCGCGGTCGCGATCGCGGCCTTCGGCAAGCGCTTGGCGGAACCGCTCCTCGACATCGACAGCCGCGGAGGTGCCGACTTCGCTTTCCAGCGCGCCGGACAGGCCGATGTCGGCTTGCGGAAACGAACCGGCACTTGGCAGCCTGTCGATCATGGCGGCGAGCAGGCGCACCAGTTCGGCACGCGCCGCGGCAATCGCCACACCGGTTTCGGCCATTTGCGTCTCGATCGCATCGAACCAGGCGCCGTCACGCGAGCCTTCGGCGAGCAGCCGATTGCGGCCGCGCATCGCTTTTTCGTAGTCGAGCGCGCGCTGGCCGTGGCCGGGATCGATCGCCAGGACCTGCCGGTCGAGAAAGCGCCGGCGGTCAGCGGCCGGCCCGGTGAACAATGCATCCATCGCCGGTGTGAGCCAGACGACGCGCAGCCATTCCAGCATGTCCTCCGCCGAGCGCGCTGCCGCGCCATTGATCCGCACCCGCCGGCCGCTCTCGCCGGCGGCATCGCCGCCTGCAACGCCGGTGCCGATCTCGACCGGTCCGTCCGGCCCATCGAGCCGGGCATGGATGGCAAAGCCGCCGTCGCCGCCTTCACGCGCCACGTCGGCATAAGGTGCACGGCGCAGGCCGCGACCCGGTGTCAGCAGGGAAATCGCTTCCAGCAGGTTGGTTTTGCCGGCGCCATTGTCGCCGGAAAAAACCACGGCGCCGGGGTCGAGGCCGATCGACAGCGTTGCGTAATTGCGGAAATTCGTAAGTGACAGCTTACTTATATGAGTCTGCTGATCGTGCTCAGGCTGCTTCGCAACTCCGGTCATGACAGCAAGATGGCCTCGTTCTGGCCTATACCCGCATCGGCATCAGCACGTAGAGTGTGGTTTCGTCGGCCATATCGTGGATCAGCGTTGGCGAACCGGCGTCCGCCAGCATGAATTTTGCCTCAGTGCCGGTCAACTGGGCGGCGACGTCGAGCAGATATTTGGCGTTGAAGCCGATTTCGATCGCGTCGGACGAATAGTCCGCGGCCAGTTCCTCGGTGGCGCTGCCCGAATCCGGATTGTTGACCGCAAGCGTGACCTGGCCTTCTCCAATCGAGAGCTTCACCGCCCGGCCGCGTTCGGACGAAATGGTCGAGACGCGGTCGACGGCAGCGGCGAAACTCTGGCGGTCGATGATCAGCTTCTTGTCGTTGCCGGTGGGGATGACCCGCTGATAGTCCGGGAAGGTGCCGTCGATCAGCTTCGAGGTCAAAACGACACTGCCGATGGTGAAACGGATCTTGGTGTCGGACAATTCGGTGGTCACGGCGACGTCCGGGTCGTCGACAAGCTTTTGCAGCTCGCTGACCGTCTTGCGCGGAATGATGATGCCCGGCATGCCTTCGGATCCTGCCGGCGCGTCGATCTCGGCGCGTGCCAGCCGATGGCCGTCGGTCGCTACCGAGCGCAGCTTCAGCTTGCCGTCGGCGTCATGCGTGTGCAGATAGATGCCGTTCAGGTAGTAGCGCGTCTCTTCGGTGGAGATGGCGAATTGGGTCTTCTCGATCAGGCCCTTGAGAGCGACCGAATCGAGCCGAAAGATATGCGAGAACGATCCGGCCGAAAGCTCCGGGAAATCGGATTGCGGCAGACACTGGAGACGGAAGCTCGAGCGGCCCGAGGTCACCGTCATGGCGTTGCCGTCCTCGTCGGTCTTCAGCATGACTTCCGCGCCGTCGGCGAGCTTGCGCACGATGTCGTAGAGCAGATGCGCCGGAACCGTCGTCGCCCCGCCGCGCTCAACCTTGGCGGGCGTGGCTTCGGTCACCTCCAGATCGAGGTCGGTAGCCTTCATTTCGAGGGTGGCGCCTTCGGCGCTCAGCAGCACGTTCGAAAGGATCGGTATGGTGTTGCGCCGCTCGACCACGCGATGAACGTGGTTGAGCGACTTCAGGAGATTTGACCGTTCCAGGATAACACGCATGACGAAACAGGCTCGCTTGAATGAATGAGCGGGTCTCCGGCAAGCGGCAACCCGCGAACGCTCTGAACTGGCTCAGAATCTGCACAAACTGACAGGAAAAAACCCGTAAGCGCAAGCCCGTGCTACCGGTTCGGGCCGGTTACGCGGGCTTTCTGGGGATAAAACTGGCGAAGTCCGCAAGCCAATGCTTGTCGCCCAAAAGTGCGCAGCGGTTGTGGGGCAACGACATGCATAAAAAACAAAGATTTCAAGCGCGTCGCAGCCATCCAAATGCGACGCGCTTTTGTTTTTCGGGCCGGTCAGGCCTGATCGTTGATGAGTCTTCTCAGCAATTCGAGCTCCTGCGCCAGCGTGTTGTCGACGCCTGAAAGATCCTCGATCTTGCGCACGGCATGCAGCACCGTCGTGTGGTCGCGGCCACCGAAACGCCGTCCGATCTCCGGCAAGGAGCGCGGTGTCATCACTTTCGACAGGTACATGGCGACCTGCCGCGGCTTGACGATCGTGCGCGTGCGCCGGTTAGACAGAAGTTCTGTCTTCGACACATTGTAGTGGCGCGCTACGATGCGCTGGATGTCCTCGATGCGCACCCGCTTCGGCTCGCCCGAACGATAGATGTGGCCGAGGATCTCGTCGATGCGGTCGATGGTGATCTGCGGTTCGAACGACTGGCGGAACAGGAGCTGGTTGAACGCACCTTCGAGTTCGCGCCCGCTGCCGGTCACCGTGCGGGCGACATGGTTGAGGATCTCCTCCGAGATGTCGAGCGACGCATCATCGGCCTTGGCGGTGGCAAGGCGCAGCTTGAGCATGCCGATCCGCATGGCGAAATCCGGCGCCGACATTTCGAGCGCGACGCCGCCGTTGAGGCGCGAGCGGACGCGAGGCTCCAGCGATTCCAGTTCCGACGGCGGCCGGTCGGCTGCGACCACCACCTGCTTGGCGCTGTCGAGCAGCATGTTGATCAGATGGCAGAATTCATGCTGGATCGACTTGCCTTGCAGGAACTGCATGTCGTCGATGATGAGAAGATCGATGTCGCGCAGCTGTTCCTTCAGCGTCAGTGCGTTGTTGTCGCGGATCGCGGTGGCAAACCGCCACATGAAATATTCGGCGGTGAGATAGACGACACGCGACTTCGGATTCTGCTTCAGCGATTCCGCCGCGATCGCCTGCAGCAGGTGAGTCTTGCCCAGTCCCACCGTCGCGTGAAGAAACAGCGGATTGAAGCGCACCGCGCTCGACTGCGATTCCGCCACCGCTTTGGCGGCGGCGAAGGCCACCCGGTTTGACGGTCCCTCGATGAAGGAGCCGAACGTGTAGCGCGGGTCTAGCGGCGAACCGAGCACATTGTGCCGGAACTCGGTCTCTGCAGGCGTTCCCGAACGAGGTGCCGGTACCCGCTCCAGCCTGCCGGGGCTTGCTGTTCCCGCGGCCAGCGCCGTTTGCGCTTGCCTGGTCATCTTGCGCGCCGGGGCCACTTCGGGCTCGACGCCGTTGCGCCCCGGGCGGGTAGCGGTGCGCACCACGATCTCGATCTTGAGGATTTCAGGATCCTCGTGTTTCCACAGCTCGGCGATGAGGTCGAGATAGTGGCCGTTGATCCACGAGCGCAGGAAGGCGGTGGGAACCGAGATGCGGACAATGCCCCGGGACGCCTCGGCGACCTTCATGCGTCCGAACCAGCTCGAATAGACTTCGGTTCCCAGACGCGCCTTCAACTGGGCCTTGACCCGGTCGAACTTTTGTTCCGCGTCGATGGAAGCCGACATATCGTCCCCTTCGGTTAAGGTTCCAGGGAATGGGAGGTCGCCCGTAAGCTCCCTTTCGATGCCGCTCTGCATGATCGAGTTCCTTGTCCTTTTGTACCTTTTTCCGCCGGGAATGCGCCTCCTGCATCCATGTTTCCGGCGACCGTGTCTTTGCTGCGACACCATCGCCGCCGCCGGCAGATGATGTCGCCTCATTGTCAGGGAACCGGCGCCGCCTCATCAGAGCCAGCCCGCTTTGGTCATGTCAGGGCAATACAATTCCGTCCGGCGAAAACGCCGGCGCGTTATTGATCTGCCATGTACAATTACGCCAATCCCCTACCGTATCGAAAAGACAAACCAAGCCCGTACGCGGAAATGATCCACGTCACGAATTCTGCCATTTTTGCTGGCCGATTCAGGCTGGGTTAAGGGCCAACGGCCCATCCCTCTCGATAGACCGACATTAACGAAATCGCTGTGGATAGGGCAAGGCCACGACTAACGGATTTTTAAGGAATGTGGTTAGCGCAGAGGGGTTCGGAGCCTGCGTTGCACTGGCATGTTTTGACAAAGCCATTGTGATTCAAACCCTTTTCCGGCGAATATGAAAAAGGCCGCCTCGCGCGAAATTTTCTGAAATAATTTTCTTGACAGGCAAATGTTCCCCGTCCCTCGCGCCAGATGTGAACAAGCTGTGGATGACCGTCAATAACTTATTGAAAAATAAAGCTTATTTTTGACAGCTGATATTTTTGCCGTGAACGCTTTCAGCGGCTGCGCCTATCAGCAGGCATGTATATGCCGGCAAAGCATTTCGAACATTGAAATCGTGCGGAGTGTCTGTTTGGGAGATTTCTTTTAAGTACTTGCCGGCAAACGAAAAACCCGGCACGAGCGGCCGGGCTTGAAGAAGGCAAGATCAGTAAAGGTATATTAGGCCGACAGCACCTTGAGTCGCTGGGCCAGGCGCGACACCTTGCGCGATGCCGTATTCTTGTGCACCACGCCCTTGGTCGCGGCGCGCATCAATTCCGGTTCCGCCACCTTGAAAGCAGCCTGCGCGGCAGCCTTGTCGCCCGAGGCGAGCGCCTCTTCGACCTGGCGGATGTAGGTCCGCACGCGCGAGCGGCGGTTCTTGTTAATCGCCGTGCGACGGGCGATCTTGCGCGTTGCCTTTTTGGCCGAGGAGGTATTGGCCATGATGCCTCTCTTCTGATCTGGTGGGCGCATGCGGGATGTCGCAGGGCGCAAAAACAAACGGGCAGCCACAGGGCCGCCTCGGTTGGTGCGGCTTATAGTTCAGCTTTTCCGGCGCGTCAACGCTGCTTCGCCTTCTTTTTGGCCGCTGCTGTCGCTCGCTTCTGGCCGCTGTCGTCACGATCTATCGGTTCGTGAAATTTGGCTTCCGCTTCTCGGCAAAGGCCGCCATGCCTTCCTTCTGGTCATCGAGGGCAAACAGCGAGTGAAACAGCCGGCGCTCGAACCGCAGCCCTTCGGCCAGTGTCGTTTCATAGGCGCGGTTGACGGCCTCTTTCGCCATCATCACCGACGGCAGCGAAAAATCGGCTATCTTGGCTGCCGCCTTCAACGCCTCCTCGAGCAGCTCGACGGCGGGCACGACACGTGACACCAGGCCGCAACGCTCGGCTTCCGCCGCATCCATCATCCGTCCGGTCAGGCACATGTCCATCGCCTTCGATTTGCCGACGAAGCGGGTGAGGCGCTGTGATCCGCCCATGCCCGGCATGACGCCGAGCGTGATCTCGGGTTGGCCGAATTTGGCGTTGTCGGCGGCGATGATGAAATCGCACATCATCGCCAGTTCGCAGCCGCCGCCAAGCGCATAGCCGGCCACCGCCGCGATAACAGGCTTGCGCGCCCGGGTGAACTCTTCCCAGCCGACAAAGAAATCCTGCACATAGGCGTCGACAAAGGAGATCGCCTGCATTTCCTTGATGTCCGCACCTGCCGCGAAGGCTTTTTCGGAGCCAGTGATGACCATCGCGCCGATGTCGGCATTCGCGCAAAAGCCGTTCACGGCCGCGACCACTTCCGTCAGGACCTGAGAGTTCAGCGCATTGAGCGCCTTCGGCCGGTTCAGCGTGATCAGCCCGACCTTGCCGCGGATTTCGACGATAATCGTTTCATGGGCCATGACTGTATCTCCTCACTCGGTCATCTGGCTTACATCTGGCGTCCAGCTCGGCATCTAGGTCACACCCGGCACCTAGCTCACAACTGACAAGTCCGGCAGTAGAAGGTGGAACGCCCGCTTTGCACGATGCGCTCTATGTGGCCGCCGCAGCCGTGCTTGGAGCAGGGTTCGCCCTCGCGATCATAGACCGCGAACGAATGCTGGAAATAGCCCAAAGACCCGTCGGTCTGCACATAGTCGCGCAGCGACGATCCGCCGGCGGCGATCGCATCGGCAATCACCGCGCGGATTGCTTCGGCAAGGGCGTCGCGCTGCTGTTTGGCCCTCTTTCCAGGCTTTGCGATGGTGCCTGCCTCGCGCAACGGCGACAGACCGGCGCGCCACAGGGCCTCCGACACATAGATATTGCCGAGCCCGGCGATCAACCGCTGATCGAGAAGTGCTGCCTTCAGCGGCGACTTCCGGCCTTTCAGCAGCGAGGCGAGCAGCTCGCCGTCCAAAGCATTGCCTGTCGGCTCGACGCCCAGCCCCGCCAGCATCGGATGCGTGTCGGGCGCCCCTTCGGAAAACAGCATGAAGCCGAAACGGCGCGGATCGTTGAAGGTCACGCGGGACCGGGCGCCTTCGGGAGAGACGATATGGAAGACGACATGGTCGTGCACCGCACTTTTCGAGCGCTCGAGATAAAACGCGCCCAACATTTTGCGGCTATCGGGCATTTCGCCGTCATCGGACGTTTCAATGCGGAACGAACCCGACATGCCGAGATGGCAGATCAGCACCGGACCGCCTTCGAGATGCATCGTCAGGTATTTGGCCCGGCGGCCGAGCGCCGTAATCGTCTTGCCGGTCAGCCTCTCCAAGAATTTTTCGGGAAACGGAAAGCGCAGGTCGGGCCGGCGTGCCTCGACGCGGGCGATGCGGGCGCCTTCCAGAACCGGCTGCAGGCCCCGCCGCACCGTTTCGACCTCAGGCAACTCAGGCATGGCCGCCTATCGTTGTATAGAAGGAGGTGCCGTGACGGCCGCGTGCCAGCCCAAGATGCTCGGCGACGGTTTCACCGATGTCGGCGAAGGTCGTTCTGAGCCCAATGTCGCCGCCAAAACCTGGTCCCGTGCCGATCACCGGAATGCGTTCGCGTGTATGATCGGTGCCCTGCCAGGTCGGATCGTTGCCATGATCGGCCGTGAGGATGAGAAGGTCGCCGTGCCTCAGCCGTGCAAGCGCCTCCGGCAGCCGCCGGTCGAAGGCCTCGAGCGCGGCGGCGTAGCCGGCAACGTCGCGCCGATGGCCGAACTCTGTGTCGAAATCGACGAAATTGGCGAAGACGAGATCGCCGTCGCCCGCGTCATCCATCGCGCCGAGCGCCTTGTCGAACATCGCCATGTTGCCGGCGGCCTTGCGCACTTCCGATATGCCGCGATGGGCGAAGATGTCGCCGATCTTGCCGACCGCGATGACCCGGCTGCCGCGCGCCGTCAGCCGGTCGAGCAGGGTCGGTTCGGGCGGCGGCACCGAATAGTCCCGGCGGTTGTGCGTCCGTTCAAAGCTGGCGGCGGTTTCGCCAATGAAAGGCCGCGCGATCACCCGTCCGATGTTCAGCGGATCGACCAGCCTGCGCACCACCTTGCAGAATTCGTAGAGCCGTTCCAGGCCGAAGTGAACTTCATGAGCGGCGATCTGCAGGACGGAGTCGACCGAAGTGTAGCAGATCGGCTTGCCGGTGCGGATATGCTTCTCGCCGAAACGCTCGATGATCTCGGTGCCCGGGGCATGGCAATTGCCGAGAATGCCCGGCACCTCTCCTTCGCGGATGATCGCTTCGGTCAGATCGGCTGGAAAGGCGGGAACCGTGTCCGGGAAATAGCCCCAGTCGAAGCGGACCGGCAAGGCGGCGATTTCCCAATGGCCCGATGGCGTGTCCTTGCCGCTCGAAATCTCCTGCGCCGCGCCATGGAAGGCGGAGGCGAGCTGGACCTTGCTGCCGATGTCGATGCTGAATCCCGTCGCTGTTTTCGCCGCGTGACCCAGGCCGAGCGAGAGCATGTTGGGTACCAAAAGCGGGCCTTTGCGCAGCCCCTCGCGATCCGCCCGGCCCTCCGCGCAGGCTCTGGCGATGTGTCCGAACGTGTTGGAACCGGCGTCGCCATAGCGCCCGGCGTCAGCCGCGCCGCCGATGCCGAAGGAATCGAGAACAAAAAGAAAGGCGCGCGCCATTGCAGGGGTTCATTATTATCGTTTGTCTGTCCGCCCAGACATAGGGGGCCGCGCCGCCATTGGCAATTCGGAAGCAGACGGCTTGGCGCGATAGTTGAGATGTGGCCACGAACCGTGCCGATGTCATCCCCGCCCGTCGGCGCGTAGTGGGTTCGACCAGGCCGCACCCAGCAGAGCCACGATGGCTGCAGCCATCGTGCGCCTGGCGTCAGGTAACGGCCGATAGCAGGCGATCGGAATCGGGCGCGGTCGTTTCAGCAGGTGCTGCAGGGAATCGTTGGGCTTCTGCGGGGCCTGAGATAATAGGTTTCGCCCATCGATATCGAGTCGAAAGCCGAACTCAATCCAAGCCGTTTCTCACTGTCCGCCGACCAGGTAATGATCGGCTGGTATGCGAGATTGCTTTCGACGCGAATGAGAAAGGTGCCCTTGATCTCGAGCGTCGGTGCAACCGTGGTGATGGAGTTCTTGGCGGCGGCGGCGCTGAAGGCGCCACCGACCATCTTGCGTGACCAAACGACCACCACCTTCGGCGTCGCTTCGTCCGTGACCTGGATTGCGGTGATGATGATTTCCGGGGTCGATCGGTTGTACGGCTGAAGGGTGGAGTTGCCGATCTGCATGATCGCATCGAGATCGGCTGCCGTGATGGTCTGCTGCTGGGTAACGAGATCCGCCACCATGCTGCCGATGCGACTGACCTTCTTGCTGGTTTCGATGGCTTGCGAGGCTTCCATGGTCATGAAGTACATGATCAGCAGGACGGGCACGATGAAGGCAAACTCAACCGCCGCGACACCGCGGCGATCGCAGCAGAACCGGATGGCTTTCGTGCAGATTCCAGCGATCCCCTTATGTGCCTCCGCACGCCCCATGCCCTCGTCCTTTTTCACCCACGCGACGGTGCGTTTTCAGTTGTCGAACGGCTCGTTCTGCCAGGTCACCGATGCGAAATGCAGCGTGTTGCCGTCTTTCAGATTGGCCATCGACTTGGCCATGAAATCGGTCATGACGGGCCATTTGTAAAAAACCCGCAGCATGTTTATCGATTCAGCCAAGCCCGGGGCCACCGAGAAGGTCTTTGCACTCGTGCCTTGCGTCAGCACGATCTCACCGTCTTGGATCTTGAAGCGTGCGGAGGCCGCATCGGCGAAGGTCGGATATTCGCGCAGATCCACCAGCAATCCGGGGCAGTCCTTGGCGACCATGATTTCCAGCCGGCTGCAGATCATGGTCTTCAGCGTGGCCTCCGTTACATTGGCCTGCCTTATCTGGCCCGTCCGTAGCTGGCGCGCGACATCGTCGGCAATATTGGCCATCACCTCTTGCCCGGCAAATGAAATGCAGCTCTCCAGTATGGCAAAGACGAGGAGCGCAAATGGCACCGCAAGCATCGCGAATTCCAAAGCCGTGCTGCCGCGCCGGTCGCCAAGGAAGCGCGCTGAAAAGCCTGCTGGTCCTGCTTTGCTCATGTCCCGGGCCTGCCGATCCTGAAGGGGTGTCGGAGGGAGCATTAGCGCAAACCCATTGAGGTGCGGTTTGGATGATCGTTAAATTCGAGGGAAAGGTTTTAACGGGCCGACAACCGAAGCGGCATTTCAGCGAGACGAGACGGTCAGGTCGCTACCGGCCGGCGCTCATCTCGGCTTCCGAGGCCTTCTCCGCATCGCTTTTATACGAGCTCTCGCAATACGGCGTGCAGGACATGGTCTGTATTTCGGCACGCCGATAGATGCGCACCGACGACGCGTCCTGTCGCACCACGGTGATCTGCTCGTCGACGATCGGACGGCCCTCTTGATCTAGGACAACGAGGTTGGTGACGCCGAAGCCCTTGCCCGTCAGCACGATCGTCGAAGCATCCTGCACGGCGGCGTCGGCGATCGCCGGGTTGCCGACGACGATCGTATCGGCGGCGCGCGACAGTTTGACGATCTTCGCCTGGTTCATCGTGACCTCGATGCCGGCACCAGCCTTGGCCGGCACGACAAAGGCCGTGGCGGCAAGAAGCGCGACAATCGGAAAGGACGATCTCGGCCCGGTCATTGAAGTGCTCCACGGCGGCAAACTGCTCAACGGAACATGAACGAGATTGGTGAACCAACGGTTAAGCGGATGGGGAGGCGTGATGATGTCGGGATTGGCATCGTGATCGCCTGAAGCGGATCGCCCCTTTCCCAATCGGTGAATTGCGGCTTTCGCGCCCTTTGACGTGCCGGTCGGGTCCATTAGGCGTCACTTAGTTTACGGTTAACCACGCCATGTCATCGAAGCCGGAAAGGAATCGGTAAGGCTGTTTATTAAGCCGATCGAAAGAGCTTCTCCATAGATTAGCAGCATCCGATCAGCCGCCAAGAGAAGTTGACGGAATTGCTGTAACACCTGGAGTAGGAGCTCTCGAATGTCTAATCTCATTGCACGTTTTGTGAAGGACGAATCCGGCGCGACCGCTATCGAATACGGTCTGATCGCCGCTCTCATCGCGCTCGCCATCATGGTCGGCGCCGGCTCGCTGGGCGACGCGCTGAACGCGAAGTTCAACGGGATCGCCACTTCGATCAACAATTCGTAACAGATCACGAAGTCCGGTCGTTTTCCAGAACAGGGCCGCCTCACTGGCGGCCCTGTTTCGTCGTACCGGCAGTTTTTCAGCTCGCAACCTCATCAATCGTTAATCGAACATGTCTAGGCTGGGCTAGGCATAGTTGACCATAGGCCCGCGCCGATGCTTGAAGCCCTGATCTTCGTCGTCTTTCCGTTCTGCATGCTCTTTGCCGCGATCTCCGACATGCTGTCGATGACGATCGCCAATCGCGTGCCGGTGCTGCTTGTGGTCGTCTTCGCCCTGGTCGCGCCGCTGACGGGCATGGACTGGGCAACCTATGGCTGGCATTTCGCCGCCGGCGGCCTGGTTCTCGCCGTAACCTTCGGTCTGTTCGCGCTCGGCGGCATGGGAGGCGGCGACGCCAAGCTGCTGGCCGCCACCGCCATCTGGATGGGACTGAACATCCATCTCGTCGAATATCTCGTAACCTCGACATTCATCGGTGGCCTGCTGACGCTCGCCATCCTCGTCTATCGGAAATCGCCGCTTGCGGCCGTCACAAGCCACAATCCGTTTCTACGCCACTTCGCCGACGAGACATCAGGCGTTCCCTATGGCATCGCGCTTGGCATTGGCGGGCTGCTCACCTTTCCGAACTCGCCGTTGATGGCGTGGGCGCTGGCAAGGCTGGCGGCTTAATTCTCGCCACCATCCTTCCCTCGTCAGGCCATCCTTCCCTCGTCAGGCCAGCCTTCCCTTCTTCGATTCGGCGTTTGAGCAGGCGGCTCGGCCGCCTTTTTGCGGGCCGGACCGGATGCCTCAAATTTATGTAAACCTTAAATTAATCACGATCGTAAGTATTAAATTAACCTTGTTTTGACGATTGCCGATGCAAGGTCCGGCTTGGCTACGTGGATTTGCCAAGACAAGGTTCGGACAGATGCCAGCATCCCGACTGATCATTCTGGGCGTGGCGGTGGCCGCGGCAGGTGGCGCAGGATATGTCGCAAAAAACATGGCCACGGCTCCGCCGCCTCAAATCGTCGATTCCGGCCCCAAGGCGCCGGCAATCGCACTGCAGGACGTGCTTGTCCTGTCCGGCGATGTTCCGATGGGCAGCCCGCTCGAGAACAACATCAGCTGGCAGTCCTGGCCGGCCGACGGCATCAACGCGAATTTCATAACCCGCGCCGCGGAGCCCGATGCGCTTGAGAAGCTGAAAGGCGGCGTCGCCCGTGTAGCGATGTATGCCGGTGAGCCGTTGCGGCGCTCCAAGCTGATCGGCGAGGGACAAAGCTTCATGTCGTCGATCCTGCCCTCCGGGATGCGGGCAGTCGCCACAGCCGTATCGGCCGACACTTCGGCCGGCGGCTTTATTCTTCCCAACGATTTCGTCGACGTCATCATGACCCGCAGAGCCGATGCCGCGGGCGGCGGCAGCGGCTTTACGACCGAGACCATCCTCAAGAACATTCGCGTCCTGGCAATCGACCAGACCATCCAGGAGGACGAGGAAGGCAAGCGGACCAGGGTCGGCCAGACCGCCACCCTGGAACTGACACCGCAGCAGGCGGAAATCATCACCGTCGCCCAGCAGATGGCGGATCGCCTGACATTGGCGCTGCGGTCGATCACCGACACCCAGGAGAAGAATCTGGGCGAGGCCGACTATCTCGTTTCCGGCAATGGCCGGCGCGGAACAGTGCGCCTGATCAAGTCGGGCGAAGTTTCCGAAGTGGGAGCAAGGCAATGAGGCTAAACGCTGGACTGCCGGTCACACTGGCTGCGGCAATCGGCCTGTTCCTGCTTGGATCGAATGCACATGGCCTCCTCGAGGCGAATGCGGCAAGCAGGAACGCCGAGGTGTCGGCTTCGACCGCCACCCAGCGCGTCAAGCTCGGTCTCAACAAATCGGTGGTCATCGACCTGCCGAGCGATGCCTATGATATACTGGTCGCCAACCCGGCGGTCGCCGATGCGGTGACCCGCACCGCCAGGCGCATCTATCTCTTCGGAAAGGCGGTGGGCGACACCAACATCTTCGTCTTCGGCCCCAATGGCGAACAGATCGTCAGCCTGGATCTGGCAGTCGAACGCGACGTCGCCGGACTGGAAGACTATATCAGACGCTTCATCCCATCATCGGCCATCACTGTCGAATTGCTGAACGACAACGTCGTCCTGACCGGAACCGTGGACACTCCCCTGGATGCCAAGCGCGCGGTCGATCTGGCCACCATCTTCGTGTCCGGCGGTGAAGCGACCACCGGACAATATTCGCAGACCGCCTCCGGCGGCTCGGCCGAATCCGGTGTCGACATCGACAATCCGGATTCCGAGCGTCGCGTCAGCCAGATCGTCAACCTCTTGCAGATCATCGGCGACGACCAGGTGACGCTCAAGGTGACGGTGGCCGAAGTCAGCCGCTCGGTGATGAAGCAGCTCAGCGTTAACCTGATCGGCAACGGCAGCAGCAACGGCTTCTCCTTCGGCGCGATGAGTTCTCCTGCTTATGGCCTGGGCAAGCCGATTTCGCAGTACTCCAACTTACAGTTGGGTGACGCGCTCGGAAACGGACTTCAGGCGTATATCAATGCCATGGAGCAGAGCGGCGTCATGAAGACACTCGCCGAGCCGACGCTGACCGCGGTTTCGGGCGAAAAAGCGACATTCAAAGTCGGCGGCGAATTCAATCTCATCACAAGCCGGACGAGCAACGTTTCAGAAGACAACATAACGGGCCAGGTTACTTACAGCAATGAAAAGCTCGAATATGGAATTGGCCTCGAATTCCAGCCTGTCGTGCTCTCGGCGGGCCGCATCAGCCTTAAGGTGAGGACGTCGGTTTCGGAGCCTACGACGGAAGGCGCCACAGTGCTCGAAGCGGCCGGTGACTTGCCCGGCACCACTTTGCTGTCGATCCGAAAGCGACTGGCAGACACCACCGTTGAACTGCCTTCCGGCGGTTCGATGATGATCGCCGGCCTGGTTCGGGACGACATCAGGCAGGCGGTCGCCGGGCTGCCCGGGCTGACCAAGATCCCAGTGCTTGGCACGCTGTTCCGCAGCCGGGACTTCGTCCGCAACGAGACCGAGCTGGTCATCATCATCACGCCTTATTTGGTGAAACCGGTGACGCGCAACGCTCTTGCCAAGCCGGATGACAATTTCAACGCCGCCAGCGATGGCGCCGGCATGTTCCTAGGCCGTGTCAATCGCGTCTACGGCACCATGCAGACCGACAAGCCCAACGGCCGTTATCACGGCGTTGTCGGCTTCATCTACAAGTAAGCGGGGAAGCGGACATGTCTCAGTCAGCGTTGAAGCCCAGGACGGTCACCGTAGCGGTGCGGTCCGGCCGTTCGCGGATCTGCCGGCCGGCCATTCCGATCCTGGCGGTTGCGGTCGCGGCATTGCTGGCGGGCTGCGCCAACCGGGACAGCATCACGGTCGGCGCTGTTCCGGACGACTATCGCACCAACCATCCGATCGTCATTGCCGAGAAGAACCTGAAGATCGACCTTCCGGTCGGCGCCGGCGATCGCGGCATGACCGGGTCACAGCGCGACACGCTTCTGGGCTTTCTGGACGGCTACGACAAGAGCGCCGCTCCGACCCTGACGATCTCGATCCCGAGCGGTTCGGCCAACGAGATCGCCGCGACCGCGGCCGGTCGCGATTTCGCCAGACTTGCGATTGCCAGCGGCATCAGCCGGAACCGGATCGTCATCACCACCTACCAGTCGGTTTCGGCCGAAGCGTCCGCGCCGATCCGCGTCGCCTATGTCTCGGTGAAGGCGCAGACCGACAGATGCGGGCGCTGGCCCGAAGACCTGCTGCAGACCTCGGAAAACAAGCACTATGCCGATTTCGGCTGTTCGTATCAGAACAATCTTGCCGCCCAGATGGCCAATCCGACCGATCTGCTCGGGCCGCGTAAACAGACACCCATCGATGCCGAAAGGCGTGACGTCGTCATTGATGGCTATCAAAACGCCCCGTTCTATTCGCCGATCCCGGCAACAGAAGTCGACTACTGATCGATCGCAGGTTGGAGCACGCGGACATGAGCAATCTAGCCTACGACACGGCGGTAGATGGCGGCGAAACCTCGCAGCAGGATGTCGCCGCCATGCAGGCGTTGCGGCCGATTCCGCGCATCTCGATTCAGGCATTTTGCGAGACCGAGGGCGTTGCCAATCCGGTCGAGCGCGCCGGCGAGGATCGTCGCATGGCGAAGGCCCATCTGAAGGTTCATATGGGCGGCGTCGCCACCGCCATCGAATTCTATCAATCGGCGCCGACGCCGAACCTGATCCTGCTGGAATCGCGCAGCGAGCCGACGCAATTGCTGGAGCAGCTCACGCAGCTCTCCGAATATTGCGATCCGGCCTCGAAGGTCGTGGTCATCGGCCACTACAATGATGTCGGGCTTTATCGCGAGCTCATCCGCTCCGGCATTTCCGAATATGTCATCGCGCCGGTGTCGATGGCCGATATCGTCAGCGTGATATCGTCGATTTTCGTTGATCCGGAAGCCGAGCCGATCGGCCGCTCGATCGCCTTCATCGGCGCCAAGGGTGGCGTCGGCTCCTCGACCATTGCCCACAATGTGGCTTGGGCGATGTCGTCGCTGTTCAAGTCCGAAGTGGTTGTCGCCGATCTGGACCTGGCTTTCGGAACGGCCAACATCAATTTCGATCAGGATCCGGCGCAAGGCATTGCCGAAGCCGTTTTCTCACCGGAACGCATCGACGAGGTCTATCTCGATCGGCTGCTTGCCCAGTGCGCCCAGCATCTGTCGCTGCTTGCAGCGCCTTCAACGCTCGAGCGGGTCTACGATTTCGATCCCGACGCTTTCACGCAGCTTATCGACACGGCGCAGCGCAGCGTGCCGCTTCTGGTGCTCGATGTTCCGCACGTCTGGACAGGCTGGACCAAGAGCATACTGGTCAAGGCCGACGAGATTGTGATCACGGCGACGCCGGAACTGGCCAATCTGCGCAACACCAAGAATCTGGTCGACATGTTCAAGCGGCTTCGCCCGAACGATCCACCGCCGAAGCTGATCATCAATCAGGCCGGCGTGCCAAAGCGTCCGGAGATTGCGTCATCCGACTTCGCCGACTCGCTCGGCCTGTCGCCGATGTCGGTTATTCCCTTCGAGCCGCTGCTGTTCGGAAACGCCGCCAACAACGGGCGCATGCTCGGCGAAATGGATGCCAAGAACCCGGTTGTCGGCACGATCAACGAGATTGCGCATGTGCTGACCGGGCGCAGCGAAATCAAGGCAAGAAAGAAAGCGGGCCTCGGCAATCTCCTTGGCAAGCTCTCGCGCAGCAAGAAGTGATGCTTTCGGAGCGGGATTGGTAGTCGATCATGTTTGGTAAAAGAGGCAGCGACGACGGCAGCCGGTTCACCCCGGAATTCCGTCAGCCGGCACCTGCGCCTGCCGCGCCGGCGGCAAACCCTGCAGAAACGTCGGTTCTTGCCAAGCCCGCACCGCCGCCGTCGCTTGGCGCGTCTGCTGCGCCGCCCGTGCGCCGTGCGGTCGAGGCGCCGCCATTGGCGCCGGAGCCGAAAAAGGTCCAGCGCCAAAAGAGCGAAACCTACTACGATACCAAGAGCCAGGTCTTTTCCGCGCTCATTGATACGATCGACCTGTCGCAACTCGCCAAGCTCGATCCCGAAAGCGCACGCGAGGAAATCCGCGACATCGTCAACGACATCATCGCGATCAAGAATTTCGCGATGTCGATCGCCGAGCAGGAAGAACTGCTCGAGGACATCTGCAATGACGTGCTGGGTTACGGGCCGCTGGAACCATTGCTCGCCCGCGACGAGATCGCCGACATCATGGTCAACGGTTCCAAGAACGTCTACATCGAGGTCAACGGCAAGGTCGAGCAGACCGGCATCCGTTTCCGCGACAACCAGCAGCTCCTCAACATCTGTCAGCGCATCGTCAGCCAGGTTGGCCGCCGCGTCGATGAATCGAGCCCGATCTGCGACGCACGCCTTCCCGATGGCTCCCGCGTCAACGTCATCGCGCCGCCGCTCGCCATCGACGGCACCGCGCTCACCATCCGCAAGTTCAAGAAGGACAAGCTGACACTCGACCAGCTGGTCAAGTTCGGCGCCATTTCGCCGCACGGCGCCGAAATTCTCAAGATCATTGGACGCGTCCGCTGCAACATCGTCATTTCGGGCGGTACCGGTTCCGGCAAGACCACGCTGCTCAACTGCCTGACCAATTATATCGACCGCGAGGAGCGCGTCATCACCTGCGAGGACTCGGCCGAGCTGCAACTGCAGCAGCCGCATGTCGTACGTCTGGAAACCCGCCCGCCCAACCTGGAGGGTGAGGGCGAGGTGACCATGCGCGACCTGGTCAAGAACTGCCTGCGCATGCGGCCCGAGCGCATCATCGTCGGCGAAGTGCGCGGACCGGAGGTGTTCGATCTTCTGCAGGCGATGAACACCGGTCACGACGGCTCGATGGGCACGATCCACTCGAACAGCCCGCGCGAATGCCTGAACCGTATCGAATCGATGATCGCGATGGGCGGCTTTACGCTGCCGCAGAAAACCGTCCGTGAAATCGTCGTCGGTTCCGTGGACGTGATCATCCAGGCCGCACGCCTGCGCGACGGATCGCGGCGCATCACCCACATCACCGAGGTGATCGGAATGGAAGGCGACGTCATCATCACGCAGGACATCGTCCTCTACAACATAAAGGGCGAGGACGTGAATGGCAGGCTGCTGGGTGAGCACGTGTCGACAGGTATTGGGCGCCCGCATTTCTGGGACCGCGCCCGCTACTATGGCGAGGAACAGCGCCTCGCCAACGCGCTCGAGGCGATGGAGAAACGCGCTGACTGATGCATTTGGAGGCGTAGGGGCCAAGGTCGATGTTCGGGATTGACGGCACCGTATTGGCATTCATCGTGCTCGCCGGCTTCAGCGCCGGCGCGGTGGCCTATGCTTTTCTGTTCAAGCAGATCAGCACCGAGAAGCAAGTCGGCAGGCGGCTTGAAACGATCAAGACCGCCGAGACTGATCATGCAGTCGTCAAAGCCGCGCGCGACCGTACGGCGGAAGCAACCAAGCGGCGCAAATCGGTTCAGGATTCACTGAAGGACCTCGAACAGAAGCAAAAAACCAACCAGAGTGTCGTCAAAAAGCCGCCACTGAAGGCCCAGATTCGCCAGGCGGGCATGAAGATGTCGCTTGAGCGCTTCTATCTCTACTCGGCGGTTTGCGGCGTCGTCCTGACGTTTCTTGCCTATTTTACCGGCGCGCCGCTTTATGTCTTGCCCGGTGCGCTGCTGGTCGGCGTCCTCGGCCTGCCACGCTGGTTCGTCTCGTTTTGCCGCGCCCGCCGGGTGAAGGCGTTCCTCAACGAATTTCCGAACGCGCTCGACATCATCGTGCGTGCAGTCAAATCCGGCCTGCCGCTGAACGACGCCGTCCGCCTGATCGCCAACGAAGCCCCTGAACCGGTCAAGACCGAGTTCCGCCGCATCGTCGATTCGCAGCAGATGGGGCTGTCGATCCCCGACGCCAGCATGCGTATGGCCGAAACGATGCCGTGCACGGAAGCGAGCTTCTTCGGCATTGTCATCCAGATCCAGTCCCAGGCCGGCGGCAATCTTTCCGAGGCGCTGGGCAATCTTTCGCGCGTGCTTCGCGACCGCAAGAAAATGAAGGCCAAGGTCCAGGCGCTGTCCATGGAAGCGAAGGCGTCCGCCGTGATCATCGGCGCGTTGCCGTTCGTTGTCGCCTTTCTCGTCTACCTGACAAGCCCGAACTACATCATGCCTCTGTTCACCACCAGCGTCGGCAATCTGATCCTCGGCTGCTCGGCGGCCTGGATGTCGATCGGCATCCTGGTGATGCGCAAGATGATGAACTTCGAAGTTTAGGATTTCGAGCGTATGACTGAGAACGTCGTCAAGACCCTTACCGACCCGGCGTTCCTGATTGCCTTGCTGGTCGGCATCGCGGTATTTGCGACCGTCTTCACGCTGCTGCCTGCTTTTGGCGGAAACCAGCTCAAGGCGCGCATGAAATCCGTGGCGCTGGAGCGCGACGAATTGCGCGCCAAGCAGCGTGCGCGGCTTGCCGTCGAGGCCGATCGCCGCCGCAAGGGCCTGCGCGAGGAACAGTCGATAGGCATGCGCAATATTGTCGATCGGCTGGACCTGAGGCGCGCCCTGGCCGATGAAGGCACCTTGCAGAAACTCAAGGTGGCGGGCTTTCGCGGGCAGAATCCGCTGACGCGTTTCCTTTTCTTCCGTCTGGTCCTGCCCTTTGTCGGCTTTGCCCTGGCTGCGATGTATCTGTTCGTGCTCGGGGGTTTGCCGGAGCAGCCGCCTCTCATCAAATTGTTCGTGTGTATCGTCGTCGCCTATGCCGGTTTTTACGCGCCGGTGCTCTATGTCAACAACCGCGCCACCAAGCGCAAGCAGTCGATCCAGATGGCGTGGCCGGACGCGCTCGATCTGATGCTGATCTGCGTCGAATCCGGCATGTCGGTGGAGGCGGCGTTTCGCAAGGTCGCGGACGAGATCGGCACGCAATCGGTGGCACTTGCCGAAGAGTTCATCCTGACCAATGCCGAGCTTTCCTACTTGCAGGAACGCAAGCAGGCTTACGAAAACCTTGCAAGCCGCACCGGCCTGGAATCGGTTAAGTCGGTGTCGCAGGCGCTGGTGCAGGCCGAGCGCTACGGCACGCCGGTGGCGCACGCGCTGCGCGTGCTTGCCGGCGAAAGCCGCGACATGCGCATGAACGCTGCCGAGAAGAAGGCCGCGGCCTTGCCGCCGAAGCTCACCGTGCCAATGATTCTGTTCTTCCTGCCGGTGCTGTTCGCCATCATCCTGGGCCCCGCCGGCATCCAGGTGAGCCAGCGCGGCATCTTCGGCGACCAGCCGACATCGAGCAGCCAATAGCCAAGGCGACAATACATGCGAAAGCCGCGATGCTGATGCAACGCGGCTTTGTATTTCCGGCATGTGATGAATTGAGGGAACTGGCCGGTTCGAAGCAAGGCCGGCGTAGTTAGTTGGTGGCAGGCTTTGCCTTGTCCTGGTCCTTGAGCTGGCTCCAGGCGTTCTGCTGGGCGAGCATCTGGCGAAGGTAAGCCACGTTCGCCTGCGCCTGGTCGGGCGAGAGCTCCTGCGAGGCGATCTTCTCGGCCTCGTCGAAGCGGCCCTGCAGGCCGACGACCAACGCCAGGTTCTGGCGGACGCGGCTGTCGGCGTTCGGCTGCTGGGCGGCCGAGCGCATATAGGTTTCGGCCGTGCGCAGATCACCTTCCAGCACATAGGACATGCCGAGATTTGAAAGGATCGAAGGTTCGTTCGGCTTGAGGTCAAGCGCCTTGCGGTAATTCTGGCGCGCCTCGTCTCTCTGGCCAAGCTGGTCGAGAATCGCGGCTTCCGCCGACACCAGCTTCCAGTCGGGATATTCCGGTGTCTGCGCGCGGCGCACCGCATCGAGCGCCGGCTCGAACTGCCCATTGGCGGCCAGTGCCTTACCATAGGCGGCGAGCACGTCGCGGTCCTTCGGCAGGGCGATCGCCAGTTTGCGCATCACGGCGAGCGATTGGTCGGCATCGCCGTCCATTTGCAGCGCCGCGGCATAATTCGTCGCGATCCGCTTGTCGTTGGGGTTCTTGGCGTAGGACTGACCGAGCGCGATCGTCGCCTTGTGCAACTCGCCGGCCGACATGGTTTCCAAGGGTTTGCCGCTGGTACGTCCGATCGAGCCGGTTATCAACTTGCTGGTCCCGCAGCCTGCAACGCTTGCAGCGAGCGCTATTATGAGCGCCGTGGTGATCAGCCGCTTCCCCGTGGCGTTCGTCATGCGGTTGGTCGGCATCTGCACCAGGGCCTCCATTCGTGTACGTGGCCATTGCATGGCCATCTTCCCTCCCGCAGAAATATTCTGTTAACCCTAACGGACAGTTAAAAAAGCGCCGACTCGGAACCCGGAGGCCATCGAATGCCAGTCGAACTCATCGAGGGAAAACTGAAGACCACGCTGCCGGTTCACCTGGTGGCGAAGGATAGACTGGATGCAGCGGGCCTTGCCTCGTCCTCGCTCGCCTGGGCCAAGGCCAACGGCTTTTCCGGTGAGGCCGGCAGGACGCTGATCCTACCCGACGAAAACGGCGCGCTTGCCGGCGCCCTGTTCGGCACGGGCGATGGCGAAGGCGCGCTTGCCATCGGTGCGCTGGCGAGAGCCTTGCCCGAAGGCGACTGGCATTTCGCCTCGGCACCCGCCGAACCGGAATTGGTGGCCGTCGCACTGGCGCTCGGCGGCTATGTCTTCACCCGCTACGGCAAAAAACCCAGCAAGGCGCTGCGTTTTTCGCTGCCGTCCGGCGCCGATGCGGCGCGTGTTCGACGAACTGCCGATGGTGTCTTCCTGACGCGCGATCTGGTCAACACGCCGACCAGCGACATGGGACCTGACGAACTGGAGAAAGCGGTGCGGACGCTGGCCAGGACGTACAAGGCCGAAGTGTCGGCGACCAAGGGCGACGATCTGCTCAAGAACAACTTTCCGATGATCCATGCCGTCGGCCGCGCTTCCGTCGGTGCGCCGCGGCTGATCGACATGATTTGGGGACCGAAGAACGCCCCGAAGGTGACGCTGGTCGGCAAGGGCGTCTGCTTCGACACCGGTGGCCTCGACATCAAGCCGTCCTCGGGCATGCTCCTGATGAAGAAGGACATGGGTGGCGCGGCCAACGTATTGGGCCTCGCTTCGATGATCATGGCCGCCGGGCTGAAGGTCCGGCTGCGTGTGCTGATCCCGGCGGTCGAGAATTCGATCGCCGGCAACGCCTTCCGGCCCGGCGACGTGCTGGTGAGCCGCAAGGGCATCACCGTCGAGATCGGCAACACCGACGCCGAGGGACGGCTGGTGCTGGCGGACGCCTTGGCACTGGCAGACGACGACGAGCCGCAGCTGCTGATCGACATGGCGACCTTGACGGGGGCTGCTCGCGTTGCGCTCGGTCCCGATCTGCCGCCTTTCTACACCGGCGATGAAGCGCTGGCGTCCGACCTGACGGCGGCCTCTGTCGCAGTCGAGGATCCTCTGTGGCGCATGCCGCTGTGGAAACCCTATGACGCAAAGTTGTCGTCGAAGATCGCCGACATCAACAATGTCACGTCAGACGGTTTCGCCGGCTCGATCACTGCGGCGCTATTCCTGAAGCGCTTCGTTGAGAGGGCCGCCGCTTGGGCGCATTTTGACATCTTCGCCTGGAATCCGTCCGATCGTCCGTACGGTCTCGTCGGCGGCGAGGCGCAAGGCATCCGCGCGCTCGAAAGGGTCATATCGAAACGCTACGCTTGACGCTAGCGGTCCGACAGGAAGGTATCGAGACTGAAACGGAACCGAAACAATTTTCCGCCATGCTGGCCGGATGTCGATTTCGATGCGCCCGAGCCAGGCCTTGCGACTGTGGCAGCAGGTGATGCTGTCTCAGGTGCGCGACGACGCACCGGACCTCACCATGCGCCAGACAGCGATCCTGTTCACCATCTATCTCGATCCGCCGCCGCACACGGTGCGCGGGCTCGCCGCCCGCCTCAATGTCACCAAGCCGGTGATCACCCGCGCGCTCGACACAATGGGCGCGATGAAGCTGGTGTCGCGCCATCGCGATGAACTCGACAAGCGCAACGTGCTGGTCAAGCGAACCGTAGAAGGTGCTCTCTTTGTCGAGCGCTTCGGCGATGTTATCATCGCCAGAGCCCAGGAATTGCCCATCTGACCGAAACGCCATTCTGAACGAGTTGCCGATTTGACCGCCAGGGATGCTCGCCTTCACGCCTTCCGTTCCGATCTCGCCGATGCCAGGCTGGAGGGCGAGGTCGCCGCCGATCGCTTCGTCGCCGGGCGGCCAGCGCGGGTTTCAGCCGCAGTGGCCGATATCCGCAAGGCGCCGCGGCCGGATGCCGGCGTCAACACGCAAGCCCTGTTCGGCGACGATGTCCTCGTCTTCGAAGACGCTGAGGGCTGGGCCTGGATCCAAGCCGAACGCGACGGCTATGTCGGCTATGTCGCCGACACCGTGCTAAGCGCGCGGGACCATGCGCCAACCCATGTCGTCTCCGTGCCGCGCACCTTCCTCTATCCCGGACCGGATTTGCGGCTTCCGCTGAGCGGGCAGCTGTCGATGGGATCGGCGGTGACGGTGGAGGGCGCGGCCGAAACCCGCGGCACGCATTATGCGCTGCTGCCGTCCGGCGAGGCTGTCATATCAGGCCATCTCAGGCCTCTAGGAGAGCCGGCTGCCGACTATGTCGCGGTCGCGGAGGCTTTTCTCGGCACGCCCTATCTGTGGGGCGGCGCCTCCGGCTTCGGCATCGATTGCTCCGGCCTCGTGCAACTGGCGATGCACATGGCCGGCAGGCAAGTGCTGCGCGATTCCGACATGCAGGCGGCGACCATCGGTGAGCCGCTCGACCCGGGTCCGGACTTTGCCGGGTTGCGGCGCGGCGACCTGGTGTTCTGGAAAGGCCATGTCGCTGTCATGACCGACCCGAAAACCATGATCCACGCCAACGGCCACACCATGCTGGTCTCGCGTGAAGGGTTCAAGGAAGCCGTCGCCCGCATCGGCTACCTCTATGGCGGCCTGACAGGGTTTCGCCGGCCGTAGCGCCACAGCGGCCCTTCTCAAGCGAGGGGGAGGCGCTTCGATCACCTTTTGTTCTGATTCTTCTTGGCGATTGCGCGCCGCCGCGCTACCTCTGGCAGGTGACAGAGCAGCCGCGCCTTGCCGATCAGAATGCCGCCGTGCACTTGCCCGAGCCATTCCTCAAATGGTTCGCGGAAAAAGGTTGGTCGCCGCGCGCCCATCAGATCGAGCTGCTGGCAAGGGCCCGGGCCGGGCAGTCGGTTTTGCTGATCGCGCCGACCGGCGCCGGCAAGACGCTGGCCGGATTCTTGCCCTCGTTGACCGAGCTGGCAGGCCGGCCAAGGAGAAGGCCGGGACAGGCTCATCGCGGCATCCATACGCTCTATATCTCGCCGCTGAAGGCGCTGGCCGTCGATATCGAGCGCAATCTCGGCAGGCCGGTGGAAGAAATCGGCCTGTCGGTTACCATCGAGACTCGCACCGGCGACACGCCGGCGCACAAGCGCCAGCGGCAAAAGCTGGTGCCGCCCGACATTCTCCTGACCACGCCCGAGCAGCTGGCGCTGCTGATTGCGGCGCCCGACGCCAGGCGCTTCTTCGAGGACCTGCACTATGTCGTGCTCGATGAACTGCATTCACTGGTGACGTCGAAACGCGGGCATCTTCTGGCGCTCGGGCTGGCGCGGCTGCGCAGCTTCGTACCCGGCCTGCAGACGATCGGCCTGTCGGCAACGGTCGCCGAGCCCGACGACTTGCGCCGTTGGCTGGTAAGCCAGAATCCACCCAGCGCGATGGCAGGTCTGATCACCGTTGCCGGCGGCGCCAAGCCCGACATCTCCATCCTCGATTCAGAACAGCACGTGCCGTGGTCCGGACACTCGGCCCGCTACGCCATTCCCGAAATCTACGAGGCGATCCAGCGCCATCGCACGACGCTCCTGTTCGTCAACACACGCAGCCAGGCAGAGCTGCTGTTCCAGGAGCTGTGGCGGGCAAACGAGGACTCGCTGCCGATCGCCCTGCATCACGGCTCGCTCGATGTCGGTCAGCGCCGGCGGGTCGAAAAGGCGATGGGCGAGAATGCACTGCGCGCCATCGTCGCCACTTCTACGCTTGATCTCGGTATCGACTGGGGCGACGTCGATCTGGTCGTGCATGTCGGCGCGCCGAAGGGCGCGAGCCGGCTGGCGCAGCGCATCGGCCGCGCCAACCACCGCATGGACGAGCCGTCCAAGGCGATCCTGATCCCGGCCAACCGCTTCGAGGTGCTGGAATGCCGGGCGGCGCTCGACGCCAACTATCTCGGCGCCCAGGACACGCCGCCGCTTGTCAATGGCGCGCTCGACGTGCTGTCGCAGCACGTGCTGGGCAGCGCCTGCGCGGCACCCTTTGACGCCGACTTTTTATTCGAGGAGGTGCGCGGTGCCGCGCCCTATGCCGAGCTGGAGCGCGCAACCTTCGACCGTGTCATCGATTTCGTCGCCACCGGGGGCTACGCGCTCAAGAGTTACGATCGCTACACTCGCATCCGAAAGACAAGCGGTGGGCTGTGGCGCGTCTCGCATCCGCGCATCGCCCAGCAGTACCGGCTGAATGTCGGCACCATCGTCGAGATGCCGGAGCTGAATGTGCGCTATGTCAGGCAAGGGCGTGGCCTTGCCGGCCGCGGCGGGCCGGTGCTCGGCAAGATCGAGGAGTATTTCGCCGAGACGCTGCGCCCCGGCGACAATTTCATGTTCGGCGGCAAGGTGCTGCGCTTCGAGGGCATTCGTGAGAACGAGTGCATCGTCTCCAATGGCGCCGGCGCCCGCATCATCGTACCGTCCTATGCCGGCGGAAAGTTCCCGCTGTCGACCTATCTCGCCGACCAGGTGCGCGGCATGCTGGCCGATTCCAATCGCTGGCAGGCGCTGCCCGAACAGGTCGCCGACTGGCTGAGGTTGCAGAAGGAAAAATCGGTGCTGCCGAAGCGCGGTGACCTGCTGGTCGAGACCTTTCCGCGCGGCAACCGGCACTACATGATCGCCTATCCGTTCGAAGGCCGGCTCGCGCACCAGACGCTCGGCATGCTGCTGACGCGGCGGCTGGAGCGGGCAGGTGCGCGGCCGCTCGGCTTTGTCGCCACCGACTATTCGCTGGCCGTCTGGGCGCTGGATGACATGGCCTCGCTATTCAAGGCAAAGAAGCCTTCTCTGACTGCCCTGCTCGATGAAGACATGCTGGGCGACGATCTCGAAGCCTGGCTGAACGACAGCTGGATGCTGAAGCGCACCTTCCGCACCTGCGCTGTAATCGCCGGACTGATCGAGAAGCGTTTCCCAGGGCAGGAGAAGAGCGGGCGGCAAGTGACGGTGTCGGCCGACCTGATCTACGACGTGCTGCGCAGTCACGAACCGGACCATATACTGCTGCAGGCGACGCGGACGGATGCGTCGGCCGGCCTGCTCGATGTCAGCAGACTTGCCGAGATGCTCTCGCGTGTCCGCGGTCGAATCGTGCATAAGCATCTTGAGCAGATTTCGCCGTTGGCCGTGCCGATCATGCTGGAGATCGGCAAGGAATCGGTGAATGGCGGCGCCAACGAGACGCTGCTGATGGAGGCGGCGGATCTGGTCGAGGAGGCCATGGGTCCAGGAATGAGCTTGGTTTGATATGAATTTCGCGGCGAGGGCATCGGCATTCGCGGAGGCCGACCGGGTCGGCATCGCTGATGAGCGCGCGGTCTGTGATCCGCGCGGCGTGCTCTATTTCCCGGAGCTTCGGCTTCTGGCGGTGTCGGACCTGCATCTGGAAAAGGGCTCGTCCCTGGCCCGGCGCGGTACGTTGATCCCGCCTTATGACACGGGTGCGACATTGCTCCGGCTGCAGGCGGTGATCGCCGACTACCAGCCTGCGATCGTCATCAGCCTGGGCGACAGCTTTCATGACGGCGGCGGCGCGGCGCGCATGCACTCAAGCTTTCGCGAACGCCTGGAAGCGCTGATGGCCGGCCGCGACTGGTTTTGGGTTGCCGGCAATCACGACCCGGATGCGCCAGCCGACCTGCCCGGCGAGACGGTGCGCGAGCTGGCCGTAGGCTCTCTCGTATTCCGGCACGAGCCTTCGGCGGTGAGGGTGGAGGGCGAGGTCGCCGGCCATCTGCACCCTTGCGCCCGCATCGTGCAGCGCGGCCGCTCGGTGCGGCGGCGCTGCTTTGCCGGCGACGGCGGCCGCATGATCATGCCGGCCTTCGGCGCCTATACCGGCTCGCTTAATGTGCTCGACCGCGCCTATGCCGGGCTGTTCCGCCGCGAAACGCTGATGGCCTATATGCTCGGCGCTGAGCGCATCTTCGCCATTTCCCGCTCGATGCTGCGGCCAGGCTGAGCTGGTCTACCTGCCGTAGTAGAGAGTGACGGTGTGCTTGGCTTCGGCGAAGAACAGCCAGCGTTCGACCAGCATGCCGGCGAATTGGACGATTGCTGCTATTGCCGACAGCACCGCCGCATAGGGCCATGGCAAGGGGAACGCGGCAATCAGCAGCAAGACGGGCAGAGCGAAGGACAGCACTTGCGTGATCTGGCGCAGCCGCGCCTTGTGCTTGCGCGCGACGCGAAAGCCCATCTCCTTGAGCAGATAGTTTTCCTCGGTGTGCGGCCATTCCAGCGATCGCACCGTACCGCCGGCAAGCCCGGTGGCGGTGTTGGCGTTGGTCGGAATTTCCAGCCCGTCATTGTATCGCCAGGTTGCCAGCTTCCAGCCCCAGCCGAGCAATGTCAGCAGCACGCAAGCTGCCAGAAGGATGGTCGAGCCGAGGGCGAAACCCTGCAGCAGCGCGTTGAGAAGCACGCTGCCGCTCATCGCTGAAAAGATCAGATAGCCGGGCAGAGTGAAGCGGCTGTGCCACTGGGCGATGGGCTTCAGCGATGCATAGATCATGCCGGTGGTGCAGACGGTGGCGACCGCGCCGACCGCAGCCAGCAGCCCGGCGACGGCCACCCAGCCGTTTGTGCGGCCGAGGAACACCCAGCCGATGGCGAACAGTCCCGCCGGCACGAAGGTCGCGACCGACGCAATGCCTTCGCGCGAAAGCCATGAGCTGCGCCATTGCGAGAATGCCCTCCAGGCGCGTTCGGGCCGGCCGAGATGGCCGGCCGACGACAACAGGCCGGCCGAGATCAGGCCGAGCGCCAGGCCCATGCCGACGAGGCCGAGCCAGAAATCGGGCGGGACAAAACCTTGTCCGGCCAGCACGCCGAGCAGCGCGAGCAGGCCGTAGCCGGCGCCGGTGGCGGTGGTGAAAAAGACGACGGAGAAGGCTGGATGCATGGAGGCGCTGGTCAGTGCGAAAGCATGCGGTCGACCCAGCCGAGGAAACCGCCTTCGGCCCGCACCGGTTCGAGCGCCAGCGCCGGCACCGATGCCGCACGCTGCGTGTGGGCGCGCGGCGGCAAATATTTGTTGGTCGGGTGATAGCCGAGTTCGGGCATCAGGTCGACACCGCCGCGCTCGGCCACCAGTTGCGAGATCGCCGACGCCGGGTCGCCGAGATCGCCAAAATGCCGCGCGCTGGTTGGACAGGCGGCGACGCAGGCCGGCACCCGATCTTCTTCAGCCAGATTGTCGTTATAGATGCGGTCGACGCACAACGTACATTTCTTCATCACGCCGACATCGGTGTCGAATTCGCGGGCGCCATAGGGGCAGGCCCAGCTGCACAATTTGCAGCCGATGCACTTGTCCTCGTCGACCAGCACGATGCCGTCCGAGGCTCGTTTGTAGGAGGCTCCGGTCGGGCAGACGGTGACGCAGGCCGGCGTCTCGCAATGCAGGCAGGAGCGTGGGAAATTGACCGTGCGCCCGCCCATCTCCGTGATGTGCTCATAGCTGTGCACGCGGTTGAACCAGACCCCGTCGGCATCGCCGCCGTAGGGATCGATGTCGGTCAGCGGCGCCATGTGGCCACCGGTGTTCCATTCCTTGCAGGCGGTAACGCAGGCCTGGCAACCGACGCAGGTGTCAAGGTCGATGACGAGGCCGAGCTTTTTGTCGGCATGGGCGGGGAGACAGGTCATGGTCTGGCGGCTTCTCTTTCCCGGCGAAACTCGGCGCCGAAACTGAGCTTGTCGGGCGAGGGTTCGAAATGCGGCGGCTGCCGGAAGCGCTCGAACTGCGGTTCGGTGAAGCCGGCTTCTTCAGCCGCGCATTTGACGATGCGGACACGCAGGTCGAACCATGCCGCCTGGCCGGTGACCGGGTCGGAATTCGAGTAGCGTTTGCCATTGGCATCGGCAGAGGTCTGGTCGCCGATAATGTGATTGAGCAGGAAACCGCGGTTGGATTCGGCGGCGTCGTCCTTCAGCCCCCAGCTGCCGCGCCGTTTGCCGATGGCGTTCCAGGTCCAAACCGTATCCGCGTTAACGCCGTCGACCAGCTTGATCTGTCCCTTGACCTTGCCGTTGATGCTCTCGATCCACACCCAGTCATCGTCGACAAGGCCGAGGCCGGCGGCGGTCCGGTTGTGCACGAACAGCCGGTTCTGGCTGGTGATCTGCCTGAGCCAGGCGTTCTGCGAGCCCCAGGAATGATACATGTGCATCGGCCGCTGCGTCAGTGCGTGCAGCGGGTATTTCTCGAGGTCGACAGCCGCCTCCTCGAAGGGCGTGTACCAGAACGGCAGCGGGTCCATATAGGTCTCGATGCGGCTGCGCTCCGCCTCCGGCGGCAGCACCCGCCCATGGCCGCGCGCGGCGAGGCGAAACCGCTGAATCGGTTCCGAATAGAGCTGGAAGACGATCGGCTCGGCTTTCGGGATGAAGCCCATGTTCTCGGCGAAGTCGAGATAGGAGCGGTTGGCCATTTTGTAGTAGCGCTGGTCGTCCGCAAAATCATGGTGCCAGAAGCCGCCATTGTCGATGTAGCGCTGAAGCTGATCAGGATTGGCCTCGCCTTTGCCGATCGAGGTTCCGTCCTTGCCGCGCCAGCCGGCGAGCGGGCCGATGCCCGGCGTGCGCTCATGATTGACGATGTAATCGGCATAGTCGCGGTATTTGGCCGAGCCGTCGTCGTCGACGAAGCCGGGCAGGCCGAGGCGCGCGCCGAGCTCGATCAGCACCGTCTGGAACGGCCTGACATCACGATCCGGCTCGACGACGGGATGGCGGATGGCGTCGCCCGGGCCGTCGGCGTGGCTGATCGGCCGATCGAGCAGGCTGATGCAGTCGTGACGCTCGAGATAGGTGGTGTCGGGAAGCACGAGATCGGCGAACGGCACGGTCTCGGAATAATAGGCGTCGGAATAGATGATGAAGGGGATCTTGTAGTTTCCGGCCTCGTCGCTGTCGGTCAGCATCGCCATCGTCTCGACGGTGTTCATCGACGAGTTCCAGGCCATGTTGGACATGTACATCATTAGCGTATCGATCCTGTAAGGATCGCCGGCCCAGGCATTACGGATGACCGTGTGCATGAGCCCGTGTGCTGCCAGCGGCGCATCCCAGGAATAGGCCTTGTCGATACGGATCGGCGTGCCGACGTCGTCGACCAGCAGATCGTCCGGACCGCAGACGAATCCAAGCGGCATGCCTTCGAGCGGCGTCATCGGCCTGACGTCCTTGCCCGCCGGCTTCGGCCCCGGCGGCGCCGACCGCGGATAGGGCGGCTTGAAGCGAAATCCGCCGGGCACGTCCACCGTACCCAGGAGTACTTGGAGCAGGTGGATGGCGCGGCAGCTTTGAAACCCGTTCGAATGGGCCGAGATGCCGCGCATCGCGTGCATCGACACCGGCCGGCCCTTGATCGTCTCATGCCGGCGGCCGGCCCAGTCGGTCCACTCCACCGGCAGTTCGATCGCCTGTTCGAAGGCGACATGCGCCAGTTCGGCGGCGGTCCGGCGGATGGTGTCGGCGGGGACGCCGCAGCGTTCGGCGACCGCATCGGGAGAATAGCTCTCCTGCAGATAGCGGTCGGCAACGAGCTGGAAGACCGGAACGCAGCGGCGGCCATCGACCTGGAAGTTGCCGGTCAGCGCCGGCTTTGCGTCGGTATCGGTGACGCTGACGGGCACTTTCGCCACCCTGTCCCAGGCCAGCGGATTGCCGTTACCGTCGCGTGCGAACAGCCCATCGTCGGCAGCATTCGGCTCCTGGATGACGAGGACATGAGCATTGGTGTAGCGCAGCAAATAATCGAGATCGACGCGGCCGGCCTTCAGCAGTTCATGGATGAGGGCTAACACGAACAGTCCGTCGGTACCGGGCCGGATGCCGATCCAGTCATCGGCAATGGCGTTGTAGCCGGTGCGGCACGGATTGATCGAGACCACCTTGGCGCCGCGCGCCTTGAGCTTGCCGAGACCGATCTTGATCGGATTGGAATCATGGTCCTCGGCAACGCCGAACAGCATGAAGTACCTCGTGTTGTCCCAGTCGGGTTCGCCGAACTCCCAGAACGAACCGCCGATCGTATAGAGCCCGCCGGCCGCCATGTTGACCGAGCAGAAGCCGCCATGGGCGGCGAAATTCGGCGTGCCGAACTGGCTCGCCCACCAGCCGGTCAACGATTGCGACTGATCGCGCCCGGTGAAGAAGGCGAGTTTCTTCGGATCGGTCCGGCGGATTTTCGAAAGTCGTTCCGTCGCGATTGAGAAAGCCTCCTCCCACTCGATCTCACGAAATTCTCCCGAGCCGCGCGGACCTGTGCGCAGCAATGGTTTCTTCAACCGGGCCGGACTGTAGTGCTGCATGATGCCGGCACTGCCCTTGCCGCACAGCACGCCGCGATTGACCGGATGGTCCTTGTTGCCGTTGATGTAGCGGACCTTGCCGTCCTTGATGTGGACGTCGATGCCGCACCGGCAGGCGCACATGTAGCAGGTGGTCTTGGCGATGCTGTCGGAGATATCGGGCGAAGTATCGACGCCATCGCCCTCGTCGGGCGCGCGCGTGTCGGCAAGCGACCGTTGGGACGGTGCGGAATTGGCGCCGCGCAGCGGTCCGTGGCTCATGATCTGCTTTTGTGGTCCGAGTATTTGGCTCGCGTTTTCGGCCCGGGGCCGCGCATGTAATGCTCTTCCGGATGATAGCCGTTGCCGGTGAGCCGCCGCCGCAAGCTGCGCGTCCAATGGGCAAACAGGGATTTGAACCGCCCGATCACTTTCTGCCTTTTGCGGACTGGCCGCGATATTTTTCCAATTTCCTGTAAAAACTTAGAACAAAACGATCGATCTGTCTAACAAGTTGCTCTTGTAATTCCAATCGAATTTCTTTCTTAATTCTCTCATGACCCTGGACCAATTGCGGATCTTCGTTGCTGTCGCCGAACGAGGACACATGACCAAGGCAGCCGAGCTGCTGGGTATTTCCCAATCGGCCGCCTCGGCCGCCATCCGCTCGCTCGAACGGCAGCATGGCGTCCAGCTGTTCAACCGGGTCGGTCGCAACATCGAGCTGGCGCAGACCGGGCGCCGGTTCCTGCCCGAGGCCAAGGCCGTGCTTGAACGGGCGACTGCCGCCCACGACGTGCTGGAGCACGTCTCGCAGACGATCACCGGCAGCCTTTCCATCGCCGCCAGCCAAACCATCGCCAGCTACTGGCTGCCGCGCCGGCTGGCCTCCTTCCACGAGGCCTATCCCGCCGTCAGGCTGAGCGTGACCATCGGCAACACCAGGCAGGTTGAGACCACCGTACTGGACGGTACGGCTGATTTTGGCCTGGTCGAGGGGCGCACTGATTCGGACATATTGCGGCGCGCCAAGGTCGATGTGGATCGCCTGATGCTGGTTGTGGCGCCTTCGCATCCCGAGATCGCTGAAGTCTCGCGCGGGCATCCCGATATCAGCGAGCTCCGCTGGATCATCAGGGAGGGCGGGTCGGGCACCCGCGAGGTGCTGGAAGATCTTGCCCGCCGCGAAGGGATCTCGTTCGCGGAACTGCGAATATTCCTGGTGCTGCCGAGCAACGAGGCGGTCCGTCAGGCGGTCGAGGCTGGCGCCGGCGCCACCATCATTTCGGAACTCGTTGTCGAACGCGCCGTTGCCGAAGGCAGCTTGCGTTCCGTGCAGATCGATCTGCCGAAACGTGATTTCGCCATGATCACGCACCGTGACCGGCAGGCAAGTCTGGCCCAGATGGCGCTCAAGGCGCATCTGGGCGCGAAGGCCGGCGAGACCGTCCGCGGGTAAGCCGGGTCAGCCGAATTTCCGCTGCGCATCGAGCGCCAGCCCAAGCCCGACCGAGCCGAACATATCCCCTTCGATGACGGACGCCTGCGGCACCAAGGCTAATATCTGCTGCCTTGCCAGCGGGATGGCGGTCGATCCGCCGGTTAGGAACACCGCGGTGATGGCGGATGGTTTCACCTGCGCATCGCGGATCGTCTCGCCAACCGTCGCGGCCACCCGTTCGATATCCCTGGCAATCGTGGCCTCGAGCCCGGCACGGGAAATTTCTGCCGCGAAACTCGCTCCGGGCAGCGCGACTACGACATCACCAGAAAGTTGCTGCGTCAGCGCGATCTTGGCCCTCTCGACCAAAGCGGCCAGTGCGTGACCGTAACGATGCTCGACGATGTGGATGAAACGGTCGACCAGGTCGGCGCGTTCCGCCTCGTAGCGGATCTGGCGCAGATGCGTCATCGCCCTGGCGGTGTAGACCAGATTGATGCGTTGCCATGTCGCCAGGTCGATGAAGTAGCTGGCCGGCAAGTTGCGCTTGCCGTCCTTGGTCGGCGAGAGGTAGCCGAGCTGCGGCATCACATGGGTGATGCTCAACAGCCGATCGAAGTCGGTGCCGCCGATGTGGATGCCTCGGCTCGCCAGGATGTCGTCCTTGCGATCGAGGGAGCGGGCGCGCTGCGGCGAGACCCGCACGATCGAGAAGTCGGACGTGCCGCCGCCCATGTCGACGATCAGCGCCAGTTCTTCCCGCGTGACCTTCTGCTCGTAGTCGAGCGCCGCCGCGATCGGCTCGAACTGGAAGGCGATATGCTTGAAGCCCTGGGTGCGGGCCGCGTTTTCGAGTTCACCTTCGGCCTTGGCATCGGCCTCGGCATCGTCGTCGACGAACTGCACGGGACGACCGAGCACCACGCTTTCAACCGTGTCGTCCGCATCCCCTTCCAGCCTTTTCCTGAGATGGCCGACGAACAGACCAATGATCTCGGTGAAGGCGATCGATCGGGACTTGATGCGCGTCTTTTCATGGACAAGCGTACCGCCGAGTACGCTCTTCAGCGAGCGCATCAGACGACCATCGATGCTGTCGGTATAGTTGGCGATGGCGCGGCGCCCAAAATAGGTGCGGTTGTCCTCGAAATTGAAGAACACCGCGCTCGGCAGCGTCACCTCGCCGTCTTCCAGCGCCACCAATCGCGGCTGCCCGTTCCTGATCACGCCGACGGTGGAATTCGAAGTGCCGAAGTCGATACCGCCGAATGCTGGACGCATCGCAAAGTCCTGTGTTTTTGATTTGGGGAGCGACGGCTCGTGTCCGGTCGGGCCGGGGTCGCGGTCTAACCCACGCGCGTAAAAAGGGGAACCGCCTTTTGAAGAGAGTTTAATCCTTCCGGAAGACGAGCCTTCCGAGCCAGCCTGTCAGCATGGCCAACGACACCGCGAAGACGCCATACAGGAAAGAATAATCGTGGGCGACCCGGAAGATCGACTGTTCGAAACCGGATTTGCGAATTTCGAGCTGGGCGGAGCTTTCCTTGACGAACAGGCCGCTCTTGAACAGGAACGCGCGGGCCTTATGGGTGCCGACCGGAACATTGGGGGCGAGCCTGACGGTGGCGCGGAACAGGTTCTGCGACAGGAACTGCACGCCGCCGACATTCACGCTGTAGAGGCCGGTCGCCGTTTTACGCTCGCGCAGCGCTGCGGTGAATTCCTGGATGGTCGCCGGACTGTCGTCATCGTCGGCCGGCTGCATGTAGATGTTGGCAGCGCCGAGCGACAGTTGCTTGTAGCTGTTGGGGTCGGTGACGTCCTGCAGCGGCCGCGTCGTCGCCACCGAATAGGACACCGGCACATTCTTGAAGGTCTCGGACTCCAGATTGATCCAGATGCCGAGCACCCGGTCCTTGCGGCGCACGACGACCTTCCGGGCCGGACCCTCAAGCACGACGACGATGTCGTAGCGCCCTTGGCGGGCGACAAGCGGGTCGGCATTTTCCAATGAGCCAAAGATGGTAAGGTCGGCACCGGAAAAGCCGGCGGTGATTGAGACATAGTCGGTGGACAGGCCGATCTGGATGTTCTCGGTAACCGGCGTCTGCGCTCTCGCCGGTGACGAGGCGGCGAACAGCGACAGCGAGGCAACGGCCAGGAACGCCCTCAAGCCCGCCATCAGGTCGGGTCCACGCCGGACAGCGAATAGAGGCTGGGAGGCGTCACGAACAGGTCGATTGCGAGCCGAATGGCGACCGCCAGCACCAGCAGTGCCAGCAGCGCCCTGAGTTGCTCGCCACGCAGCCTTTGGCCGGCCTTGGCGCCGTATTGCGCGCCGGCGACGCCGCCCGCCATCAACAGAAAGGCGAGCATGACGTCGACCGTCTGGTTGGTGGTGGCATGGACCAGCGTGGTGTAGGCCGAGGTGAAGATGATCTGGAACAGCGAGGTGCCGATGACGACGTTGGTCGGCACTTTCAAGAGATAGATCAGCGCCGGCACCATGATGAAGCCGCCGCCGACGCCCATGATCGACGACAGGAAACCGATGCCGGCGCCAAGGCCGAGCACCGGGATGACGCTGACGAAAAGCTTCGAGGCCCTGAACCGCATTTTTAGCGGCAAGCGGTGGATCCAATTGTGCTGGCCGGATTTCTTCAGCACCGGCGCCGCGCCGCTGCGCGTGGCGCGCAGCGCATTGACGCTCTCGACCAGCATCAGCCCGCCGACGGTGCCGAGCAGCACGACATAGAGCAGCGAGATGAACAGGTCGAGTTGGCCGAGCCGGCGCAAGAAGCCAAAGACAAAGATGCCGCCGGTCGAGCCGACGATGCCGCCTGCCAAAAGCACACCGCCGAGCTTGAAGTCGAGCGTGCCGCGCTTCACGTGCGACAATGCGCCGGAGAAGGAGGAGGCGATGACCTGGTTGGCGCCGGTAGCGACCGCGATCGCCGGCGGAATGTTGTAGAAGATCAGCAGCGGCGTGATGAGGAAGCCGCCGCCCACTCCGAACATGCCCGAAAGGAAACCCACCGCCGCGCCCATGGCCAGCAGCACGAAAATGTTGACGGAAATTTCCGCGATCGGGAGATAGATGCCCACCCGTCAGTCTCGATCAGTTTGCCTCTCGACGAATGCAACCGTTGCGGGCATTTCGCGCCTAAAAGCCTATCTCGTTCTTGCGCCGGCCGGGCGGCGAAGTCAAACCTCGCCACGCCGCCGAAACAAAAAACAACTCAATCAGTTAACAGGCAAATGTGTGGCAAAGGCGTCGCGGAAACGACGCATCTGACGTTATTTGCGCGCAAGCAGCGCCTTGACCAGTTTTTCGTCGACCGCGCCCGTCGGCTTCAAGTCGTTGTCGGTCTGGAAAGCCATGATGGCATCCTCGGTTTTCTGGCCCATCACGCCGTCGGCATTGCCGGCCTCATAGCCGTTCTTGTTGAGAATGCGCTGGATGTTCTGAACGACCTTCTTCATGTCGACGCTGGCGGTTGTCTGCGGCGTGCCGTCCTGCCACGATTCGGGAATGTCGGCCGAATTGGCCGCAGGATCGAGCGGCTTCGCCTTCCACAGTTCGGCGGCGGTACGGGCGCGTTCGAGCTGCTCGGGCTTGAGCGCCCTGGCGATCTCGTCGCGCTTTGCCGCCGCATCCTTGTCGCCGGTCTTGGCAACGAGCGCGAACCATTTGTAGGAATCTTCGAGATTCTGCTTCATGCCGACGCCCTTCGCCGCCAGGATGCCGAGATTGAATTGGCTGTCCTTGACACCGAGATCGGCGGCCGCCTGGAACCAGTGCGCGGCCGATTCATTGTCGGTCACGCCGTCCGCAGCCATGGCAAAGAGCACGGCGAGATTGTGCATGGCGCTGGCGTTGCCTTGCTCCGCGGCGAGCTGGTACCACGTCTTCGCCTTCTTGACGTCGCGCGCGACGCCGGTGCCCTTCTCATAGAAGTTGCCGATGCGGTATTCCGCCGGCGCGAAGCCGAGCTCGGCGGCCTTTTCATACCATTTGGCGGCCGCTGCCATGTCTTGCTTGACGCCGCGCGATTCGGCGTAACGCGAGCCGATCTCGAACAACGCCTTGGCGTCGCCGCCGGCCGCTGCGTCACGCAAGGCAGCCGGGCCGGCATCGGCTGGGATGTCGATCTTGGCAGCGGCCGCCGTCGTCGAAGCATCCGCGGGCGTGACCGTGCCGGTCATGTCCGGGGTCGCGGGCGTGGCGGCCGGCGCTGTGGCCATTGGCTCGGTGTCCGCAGCCGTCGGGCCCGCATGTGCCGAGGCTGTCACGTTCGCCGCCGCCTGATCGGGCGACGCCGTTGGAGTGATGGGCGCAGGAACAGGTTCGGCCTCGGGTCCGATTTCCATCGGCGTTTCGGCGTCCGACGGCGCGGCGAGGGCGGTCTGCGCCGGCATGTCGTCTTCGGTTACCGATTCGGACGGCTCTGCCTGCCGGACGACGCGGGCCGGCGCGCTGTCCTGCGCTGCAGTTTGCGCGTCCGTCTTCGGCTCGCTGGCGGTACCGGCCGACGCGGTTTTCGCTGGCTGCGCGGCCGCGATCGGCGCCGCATCGTTGCTCGCCATTTCGACGGGGTCGGAGAAAAAGGCCGCGCCCAGTTGCAGGCCGGCGAGCGCCAGCATGACTGCGGCGGCCGCCATCAGGATCGGCTTGCGCCGCGCCTTGAGCAGGTCGCCGATCCTGAGCGCCTTCACCGGGCCGCTCATCTTCGATTGCCGCTTGAGAGCGTCGGCCTCGGCGGCCGCCGCTTGCGCCGCGCGTCTGGCTGCGGCGATGAAGTCGGCTTTCGATGCATCGGCACTGCCGGGCCTGACCGGCGGTCCGCGTTCGTCGCGCACGCGTTTCATGATGGCGTTGAGGTCGGGTGGGCCGGAGCCGGGCTCCAGCGGCCGGTTGGCAACCTTCGGATCCAGCGGCTCGTCGAGATCGACGCTCGGTATCTCGACATCAGGCGCCGAGCCGGCAAGCGGTGGAACGTCTGCCTCCTTCTTACCCTTGAAGACGCGCGCCAGTCCGCCGAGCATCGACTTCCGGCCGCCGGGCTGCTCACTTTTCTCCGTCACAGTATCCGAACCAAGCGCCGCCATGGCCGCGGCCGCAGCGGCTTCGGCCGGCGTACGCGGGCCCGGTTCGCTACGCGAACCTGGTTCATTGCGCATGATGGCCGTGGCATGGCTGTCGAGGTCGGCCATGTCACCCGTCAGCGGCAATGGCTGGTCGATGTCCATGGACGGCGCGTCACGTACGGCCATCTTTGACGATCGCGCGCCGCGCCAGCTGTCCGGCTCGGCCGATTGCGTATTAAGAAGTTCGCTCACCGCGTCGGTCGGCTCGCCGGTTTCCAGTGAGCCCAGCCGGTCGACGATCTTGAGCAGGGTGTCGTGGATGGCCTCGAAGGTCCTCGAATTGCGCTCGTCGGAACGGCGCGTCAGTGATTCGAGCGTCTTCAGATCCTGGGCGAGGCCAGAAACGGCCGCCGTGTTGGCACTGGAGTCGGCCAGTGAGCGGACGGCGCTCTCGGCTGCCTCGCGCGCAGCGCTGAGGATGGAATCGCGGGTGCCAGCCAGCGACTTCTCGATTTCGTCGAGACGAGGGCTGATGTCCTCGAATTCCGGCAATGGCGTGCCGGGCTTCGAAAGATGCGCCGACAGAGCCGCGACTTGCGTCTCCAGGCTGCGGATCAGGGCCGGGTCGATGCCGGCGACTTGTGCCGCCGATGAATCCAGCCGGCTTGAAATATCTTCGAGGCGGCCTTCCAGGCCACGGATCGCCGCTTCGCTTGCGGAATCGGGAACGCGCGTTTCCATGCGCTGGGCCAGCGCGCTGAAGCGGGCGTCGATGGCATCCATGATGCCGGCGCCGTCGATCTGCGGCATGCGCTGGTCCAGCCTGTCGACGACTTCGTCCAGCCGGCGCTCGAGATCACGAAACAGCAAGTTGCCTTGTTCGATCGCGTCGCCTTGGCGGCGCTCCATCATGCCGGACAGCACGTCGAAACGTTGCTCCAGCCCCTGGAAGATATAGTCGGCATCCGGCATTGCAGGCGCCCTGTCGATCTTGTCGGCAATGAGCGCGATCTGCTTGTCGAGACGCTCCATCGCCTGCTCCGGCAAATTGGCCCGGCCGGCAAGATCGTCGACCCGGCTGGACAGCATGTTGAGGCGGTCGATGACCTCGCCGCTGGGGTGAACTTGCGTGACTTCCTCGATCTGCTGGGCAAGCGAGGCGATCCGCTTCTCGATGCGTTCGAAGGGTTCGGGGTCGAATGAATTGGCCTGCGCGGCGACGGTGGATGCGACGATAGCGCGGGAAATCTCGTCCAGCCGCTCATCGATCATACCGAATGTGCTGCTGCCGCGATTGTCCTGCTGCCTGGCGAAATGATCGACGGCGCTGGCAAGCGTGCGGACCTTCTCTTCGATCGACCGCAGCGACAGCGACTCCGGCAAATTGTTGACGGCGTTGCTGATCTGCTCGAGCCGGTCGGTCAGAATCGAAAGACCGGGTGCGTCCGACCGCTTGCGGTGATCGGCATCGACACGATCCTCGAACGCGGTCCAGCGGCGGTCGAAATCGTCCCAGCGGCGGCCAACCGCCTGCACGCTCTCCTCGCGCGCCAGCGTGTCGAGCGCGGCCTTGACCTGCTCCAGTTCGAGCCGGAGCATGTTGACGCTTCTGTCGTCGCTCCTTTCGGCCAGAGTCTGGATGGCGCCGGAAAGCCGCTCAAACTCGACGCCGAGTTCGGCGCTGCCTTTGCCGCCTCCCGATTGACCACCCGGCTCGGCGCTTGCCTGGAAAGCCCGCTCGATGTCCTTGCGCAGCGCTTCGAATTCGCGCTGCAGGCCGGCGGTCATCTGGTGGCGCAGTTCCTCGCGCAGGCCGCGCAATTCGCCGGCGATCTTGCCGACCACGGCGACGCCGTCTTCTTGGCCGCGCACACGGTCGATATCGCGGGCGATCGCCTGGTAAGTCTGGTCAAAGGCAGCCGGCTCCGGGCTTTTCGGCGGCTGCGCCGGGCGCGGATCCTCATAGGGCCGGGCGCTGGCATAGCGCGGCTCCGCGCTCGGCCGGCGCGAATCGGGACGCTCGCTCAGGTCCTCGCGCGTCCGCTCCAGCCGCTGCTCCAGCGTTTCCAGGGAACGGTTGAGCTGTTCAAGCGTGGTGTGCGGCCTGCGCTGCCTGCCGACGTTGAGTGTATCGAGATAGGACCGCTTGCTGTTCATCGATGCGCCCGTTCAGAATTACTGCTGGCTTATGACCAGTTTCCCAAAGTCCTGCCGGAAACGAAGGCGGCCGCGCGGCTTGCTGCGGTGGAAGACGAGCTTCCCGGGTTTCACCCACGCTCCGAAAAACCGTGAAAAATTCGCTACAGGATAAACACGGGTAACCGACATGCGCACATTTCGCCCAACGTGGTAAACAACGCGTTAACCAAGCTTAAGAAGTTGCAACGTTGTTGGCGGGCTGCCTAAGCGCCGCCGGGCCATGAGCTGGCGGATGCGGCAAAAAGTTCCTCCCCCACAACGCCCTTGCTTCGTGAGGCGGCTATCGGTATAGAATTGACGTAAACGTAAAGGTGCACAGACTGTGCCGTTTGTGATTTGTTTGTTGAAACCACGAGTGGAAGCACGCCCCCGCTTCCGCTCAGGCGACGCAAGGTCCGGGACCGCGGCGCCACCAGTTGGGGAAAGCCAGTGACCATGAAACTTGTTTCGCCCGGCGAAGCCGCGGCCAATACCAATGACATGTCTGACAAAGCCGGCGAGGATCTTGTCCGCATCGGCGAGATGGCCAAGAAATACGGAGTAACGCTGCGCACGCTGCGTTTCTACGAGGACAAGGGTCTTCTCACTCCGCAGCGCGACGGCTCGACCCGTCTCTACACGCGACGCGACAAGGTTCGGCTGAAGCTGATCCTGCTCGGCCGCAAGGTCGGATTCTCGCTGCGCGACGTCAAGCAGATGATGGATCTGTATGACCCGACTGGCTCCAACACCAAGCAGTTGCGACTGGCGCTCGACAAGTCGGAGAAGCAGCTTGCCCGTCTGCAGAAGCAGCGGGCGCTGATCGACGATGCCATCAACGAGTTGAGCAACTCGATGGCGGCGGTGCGTCAGATGTTGATCGAACGTTCGGCGCCGCAGGCCAGCGCCACCGGATAATTCGGCCTCGCCGGCTTCCGGTGAACGGCTTTCTGACGAACGAGAGCCGCGTGGCGCTGGCCGCGCGGCTCTTTCTGCCTTCCGGCTGCGTCGGGATGAATACATTTCAATCGTTCCGCACTGGCTTCATTGGTGTAGCGCCGCTACGCTCGCGGGCAAGGCCCGGAAAAAATTGCCACACCGAAAAGTTGACGTTTACGCAAACGTCAACTTTTGCTATCCCGACCTGAACATTGGTCCGCATGCTGTCCCTGATTCTTTTTTTGGGCTTGATTTCGGAGCCAAGGCCGCATGGTGGAGGAAACGCATGCCGATCTACAGGGCGCCGGTCCAGGACACGCTGTTCGTGCTGAATGAGGTGCTGGGCTACCGGCGCTATTCCAATCTTCCCGGATTTTCCGACGCGACGCCGGATGTGGTCGAGGCCATCCTCGCCGAAGGCGCCAAGCTCGCCGAAAACGTCATGCAGCCGCTGAACCGCGTCGGCGATATGCAAGGCTGCGTGCGCCATGACGACGGTTCGGTGACGACGCCGAAAGGCTTCAAGGAGGCCTTCGACCAGTATCGCGATGGCGGCTGGATGGGGCTGGCCGCACCCGTCGAATTTGGCGGCCAGGGTCTGCCTTACGCGGTGCATACCGCTGTTTCCGAATATATGGTTTCGGCCAACATGTCGCTGATGATGTATCCCGGCCTGACGCAGGGCGCGATCGCGGCGATCATTACCCATGGCACCGACGAGCAGAAGGCGACATGGCTGCCGAAGCTGGTCGAGGGCATCTGGACCGGCACCATGAACCTGACTGAGCCGCATTGCGGCACCGATCTCGGCCTGCTGCGCACCAAGGCGGTTCCCAATGGCGACGGCACCTACAGGATTTCAGGCCAGAAGATCTTCATCTCGGCCGGCGAGCACGACATGTCGGACAACATCGTCCACCTCGTGCTGGCCCGCATCGAGGGCGCACCGGAAGGCGTGAAGGGCATTTCGCTGTTCATCGTGCCGAAGCTCAAGCTCGATGCGTCCGGCAATCCGGGCGAGAAGAACACCGTCTCCTGCGGCTCGATCGAGGAGAAGATGGGCATCCATGGCAATTCGACCTGCGTCATGAACTATGACGAGGCGCAAGGCATGCTGCTCGGCGACGCCAATGGCGGGCTGAAGGCCATGTTCACGATGATGAACGAGGCCCGGCTCGGAGTCGGCCTGCAAGGGCTTTCTCTGTCGGAAGTCGCCTACCAGAACGCTGTGTCCTATGCCAAGGATCGCCTGCAGGGCCGCTCGCTGTCCGGGCCGAAGGCGCCGGACAAGAAGGCCGATCCGATCATCGTCCATCCCGACATCCGCCGCAGCCTGATGACTATGAAGGCCTTCAACGAGGCCGGCCGCGCGCTGGCGCTGTGGACGGCGATCAAGTCGGACATCGCGCACCGTGCCAGTGACGACAAGGACCGCCAGGCCGCCGACGACTACACCGGCCTGATGACGCCGGTGGTCAAGGGCGTGCTCACCGACAAGGGCTTCGACCACGCGGTGATGGCGCAGCAAGTGTTCGGCGGCCACGGCTATATCGAAGAGCACGGCATGAGCCAGTTCGTACGCGATGCCCGCATCGCCATGATCTACGAGGGCGCCAACGGCATCCAGGCGCTCGACCTCGTCGGCCGCAAGCTGGCCTTGAATGGCGGCCGCGCCGTGCAGGCCTTCTTCAAGGAGGTCGGCGAGTTCTGCGAGGAGAACCGCACTGACGAGAAGATGGCGCCCTTCACCAAGGCGCTGAAGAAGGGCCTCAACGATCTGCAGGCGGCGACGATGTGGCTGATGCAGAACGGCATGGCCAAGCCCGACAACGCCGGTGCCGCCTCGACCGACTACATGCATCTCTTCGGCCTGGTGGCGCTGGGCTATATGTGGGCGCAGATGGCCAAGGCAGCCGGGGCGAAATTGGCGAATGGCGCCAACGGATCTTCGGCCTTCTACGACAGCAAGCTGGTGACGGCGCGCTTCTTCATGGAGCGGATCATGCCGGAAACGTCGGCGCACCTCGCCCGCATCTCCAGCGGCGCGGACACGCTAATGGCGCTGCCGGCGGAAGAGTTCTAAGCTCGACGTTCCCCTCCCCCTTGAGGGGAGGGGAGCGTTGGCGCGGGAGAAATAGCATGACCAACCCCGCCGAAATCCTCGGCCTCCCCAAACCCGCCTGGGCGGCGGACGAGGTGGGCATGCTCTACGACATGGCGCACCGCTTCATGTCGGAAGAGATCGCGCCGCGCTATGAAGAGTTCGAGAAGAACGAGATGGTCGACCGCGAGAGCTGGCTGAAGGCAGGTGCGGCCGGTCTGCTTTGTGCCTCGATGCCGGAGGAATATGGCGGTTCGGGCGGGACATTCGCGCATGAGAGCGCCATCATCGAGGCGATCGGCCATGTCGGCGTCGACGGTTTCGGCATCGGCTTGCACAATTCGATCGTCGCCCCTTACATCCTCCACTACGGCTCGGAGGAGCAGAAGAAGAAATGGCTGCCGAAACTGGCGACCGGCGAGTTGATCGGCGCCATCGCCATGACCGAGCCCGGCGCCGGCTCCGACCTGCAGGGCGTCAAGACGCGAGCCGAGAAGGATGGCAACCAATACAAGGTCAACGGCTCGAAGACCTTCATCACCAACGGCCAGCTCGCCAACTTCATCATAATCGTCACCAAGACCGATCCGGAGAAGGGCGCCAAGGGCACTTCGCTGATCGTCATCGAGACCGACGAGGTGGAAGGGTTCGAGCGCGGCCGCAACCTCGACAAGATCGGGCTCAAGGCCAACGACACGTCGGAACTGTTCTTCAACGATATGCGCGTGCCGACCTCCAATCTGCTCGGCCACGAGGAAGGCCAGGGCTTCGTCCAACTGATGCAGCAATTGCCGCAGGAGCGGCTGCAGATCGGCACCGGCGCCATCGCCATGATCGAGCGGGCGCTGGCGCAGACCATCGACTACGTCAAGGAGCGCAAAGCCTTCGGCAAAGCGATTATCGAATTCCAAAATACCCAGTTCAAGCTGGCCGAACTGAAGACCGAAGCGACCATCGGCCGGGTCTTCTACAATGACTGCGTTGCCCGCCATATCGATGGAGGCCTCGACCCGGTGACGGCCTCGATGGCCAAATACTGGCTGTCCGACCTGCAGGGAAAAGTCGTCGACGAATGCCTTCAATTGCATGGCGGCTATGGCTACATGAATGAGTATCCGATCGCCCGCATGTTCCGCGACGCCCGCGTCCAGCGCATTTACGGCGGCACCAACGAGATCATGAAATTGCTGATTGGACGCTCTCTCTGAGAGACTTTCAGCAAACCAAGGAGCAAGAAAATGGCCGAAGCTTATGTCTATGATGCCGTGCGCACGCCGCGCGGCAGGGGCAAGAAGGATGGCTCGCTGCACGAGGTGCCGGCGGTGCGGCTCGGCGCCAAGGTGCTCGAGGCGATCCGCGACCGCAATGGGCTGGATACCGGCACCGTCGACGACATCATTTTCGGTTGCGTCGACCCGGTCGGCGAGGCGGGGTCTGTTATTCCGCGCGCCGCCGCCTTCGAGGCGGGCTACGACACGAAAGCGCCCGGCATGCAGATCTCGCGCTTCTGCGCCTCTGGCCTGGACGCCATCAATTTCGGCGCAGCCAAAATTGCGCAAGGCGCCGACGAGATTGTCATCGCCGGCGGCGTCGAATCGATGTCGCGCGTCGGCATGGGCGCATCCGGTGGCGCCTGGTTCATGGACCCCTCCGTTGGCCTGCCGGGCTGGTTCGTGCCGCAAGGCATCTCGGCCGACCTGATCGCCACGAAATACGGCTTTTCGCGCGACGACGTCGACGCCTATGCGGTCGAGAGCCAGAAGCGTGCTGCCAAAGCCTGGGGCGAGGGCCGCTTCAAGAAATCGGTGATCTCGATCAAGGACCAGAACGGCCTGACCATCCTCGACCACGATGAGCACATGCGGCCGGCGACCGATATGCAGTCGCTGGCGGCACTCAACCCGTCTTTCGTCATGCCCGGCGAAATGGGCGGCTTCGATGCCGTCGCGGTGCAGAAGCATCCCGAGGTGGAAGAGGTCAACCACGTCCATCACGCCGGCAATTCGTCCGGTATCGTCGACGGCGCGGCGGCCGTTCTGCTCGGCTCGAAAAAGGCTGGAAAGACGATCGGCCTGAAGCCGCGCGCGCGCATCCGTGCATTCGCCAATATCGGTTCGGAACCGGTGCTGATGCTGACCGGTCCGGTAGACGTGACCGAGAAGCTGCTGAAGCGCGCCAGGATGAAGCTGTCGGACATCGATCTGTTCGAGCTCAACGAGGCTTTCGCCTCGGTGGTGCTGCGCTACATGCAGGCTTTCGATATTTCGCACGACAGGATCAACGTCAATGGCGGTGCCATCGCCATGGGCCATCCGCTCGGCGCCACAGGTGCGATGATCTTCGGAACGGTGCTGGACGAACTTGAGCGTCGCGACCTCGATACCGCGCTGGTGACGCTCTGCATCGGCGCCGGCATGGGCACCGCAACGATCATCGAACGCGTCTGACGGGAGAGAGACCGATGAGCTATACCAATTTCACGCTGGACATCGACGCCGACGGCATCGCGCTGGTCACCTGGGACATGCCCGACCGGTCGATGAACGTTTTCACCGAAGAGGCGATGCTGGAGCTGAATTCCATCGTCGACAAGGTGGCGAGCGATGCAGCAATCAAAGGCGCGGTCATCACCTCCGGTAAGGATACGTTTTCCGGCGGTGCAGACATCACCATGCTGCAGAAGATGCTGTCGAAGTTCGCAGCCGACAAAGCCAAGGACCTGGACAACGCGACCAAGGCGCTGTTCGACAATGCCGGTTATATGACCGGCCTGTTTCGCAAGCTGGAAACCTCAGGCAAGCCATGGGTGTCGGCGATCAACGGCACCTGCATGGGCGGCGCGTTCGAGCTGTCGCTTGCTTGCCATGGTCGTGTCGCGGCCGATTCCGACAAGGTCAGGATGGCGCTCCCCGAAGTGAAGATCGGCATCTTCCCAGGCGCCGGCGGCACCCAGCGCGTGCCGCGGCTGACCGACCAGCAGCAGGCGCTGCAGATGCTGACCTCCGGCCAGACGCTGTCGCCGCAGAAGGCCAGGTCGATGGGCCTGATCCACGAGATCGCCGAGCCGCAAAAGCTGGTCGAAACCGCCAAGGCCATGATCAAAAATGGCTTGAAGCCGGTGGCGCCGTGGGACGAGAAGGGCTTCAAGCTGCCCGGCGGCCCGATCTATTCGGTGGCCGGCGCCAATCTGTGGCCACCGGCAATCGCCATCCTGCGTCGCGAGACCTATGGCAACTATCCTGCTGCCGCCGCCATCCTGAAATGCGTCTATGAAGGCCTGCTGGTGCCGTTCGACACCGCTTTGCGCATCGAGCAGCGCTATTTCACCGAGATCATGCAGACAAGAGAAGCGGCGGCGATGATCCGCTCGCTGTTCGTGTCGCTGCAGGAACTGAACAAGGGTGCGCGCCGCCCGGCCGGCGTGCCGGAAACCAAGTTCAAGAAGATCGGCGTGCTCGGCGCCGGTTTCATGGGCGCCGGCATCGCCTATGTTACGGCCAAGGCCGGCTTTCCGGTGGTGCTGCTCGACCGCGACATGGAAGCTGCCGCCAATGGCAAGGCGCATTCGGACAGCTTGATCTCGGATCAGGTCAGGAAGGGCCGCGCCAAGCCGGAGGACAAGGACAGGCTGCTGTCGCTTATCACGCCGACGGCCGACTATGCCGACCTCGCAGGCTGCGACCTGGTGGTCGAGGCGGTGTTCGAGGATTCGGGCGTCAAGAAGGACGCCACCGAAAAGGCGGAGGCCATGCTGAAGCCGGCGGCGGTCTTCGCGTCGAATACGTCCACCATCCCGATCACGTCGCTGGCGAAGAATTCGGCGCGGCCGAAGAATTTCATCGGCATCCATTTCTTCTCGCCGGTCGACAAGATGATGCTGGTCGAGATCATTTTGGGCAAGAAGACGGGCGACAAGGCGCTGGCCACAGCGATCGACTTCGTCCGCGCCATCAAGAAGACGCCGATCGTCGTCAACGACACGCGCGGCTTCTACGTCAACCGCTGCGTGCTGCGCTACATGTCGGAAGCCTACAAGATGCTCATCGAGGGCATTCCGGCGCCGATGATCGAGAATGCGGCGAAGGCCGCCGGCATGCCGGTCGGTCCTTTGGCGCTCACGGACGAAACAGCGATCGACCTCGCGCAGAAGATCATGAAGCAGACCATGCGCGATCTCGGCGAAAACGCGGTCGACCCGAAGCAGATGGCGCTGATCAACACGCTGGTCGATACTCATGGCCGCTTTGGCCGCAAGAACGGCAAGGGTTTTTACGACTATCCGCAAAAGCCTGCCAAGAAGAAGTTGTGGCCGGGCCTGAAGGATCTTTATCCGCAGTTGGCGCCTGAAAAGGTCGACTATGAGGAACTGAAGCAGCGGCTCCTGGCCACCATTGCATTGGAGGCGGCCCGGGTGATGGAGGAGGGCATCGTCACCGATCCGCGCGAAGCCGATGTCGGCTCGATCCTCGCCTTCGGCTTCGCGCCCTTTACCGGCGGTGTGCTGTCTTACATCGACGGCATCGGCGCAAAGAAATTCGTCAAGATCGCCAAGGGTCTGCAGAAGAAGTACGGCGCCGAGTTCAAGGCGCCGAAGCTCCTGCTCGATATGGCGGAAAAGGGCGAGACTTTCTACGAACGCTTCGATCCCTATGCCAGGAGTGAGGCCAAGAAGGCGGCGTGACGCCGCCTTCTTGGTGGACAAGATCGCGGCCACCGGTTAGAACAGAGAAGGTATTTTTTCCTGTTCTGAAGGAGAGCAAAAGTGCTCTCGCATGACCGCGTATGGGCCGCAATCGATGCTCTCGCCGAGCGCTATTCGCTCTCGGCCTCGGGGCTGGCGAAGCGTGCGGGCCTCGATTCGACAGCCTTCAACAAGTCGAAGCGGCTGTCCTCGGACGGGCGGCCGCGCTGGCCGTCGACCGAATCGCTGGCCAAGATCATTGAGGCGACGGGCGCCTCGCTCGACGAATTCACGGGACTGGTCGAAGGCCGGGGCAAGCCCGGCCCCGGACCCCTGCCCGCACGGCGGTCTTCGGTGCCGCTGCTCGGCTTCGCCCAGGCCGGCGCCGGCGGTTTCTTCGATGATGCCGGCTTTCCGGCGGGGCAGGGCTGGGACCTGATCGAGCTTCCGGCACAGGCGACCGGAACCTCCTATGCGCTGCAGGTCCAGGGCGATTCCATGCTGCCGCTCTACCGCAACGGCGACGTGCTGATTGTCGAGCCGGGCGCTGCCACCCGCAAGGGCGACCGGGTCGTCGTCAAGACCAATGCCGGCGAGGTGATGGCCAAGGTGCTGGACCGTCAGACGGCGAAGTCGATCATGCTGGTCTCGCTCAATCCCGATCACCCGGACCGCGACATCCCCATGCGCGATGTCGAATGGGTGGCGCGGATTGTCTGGGCAAGCCAGTAAGGGCCGCCGGTGCGCCCGCTTCATGCAGCCGCTGCGGTGTCGACGATCCTGGTGATGGGGGCCGCCATCGCCGCCGGCGGCCGCGCCGTTCTGCATGACGAAAACAGCCGTGTCGCAGCTCGAGCGCAGGCCGGCATGGCGGCGCAATCCGAAGCGCCTGCTATATCAGCGATCCCGCGACCCAAGGCGGCGAGGCCGGAGGCGCATTCCAGGGCCATCGATCCCGAGGTCGTCGCGCCGCCGCAGCTTCAACCCGAAGAGCTTGAACGGGTCGAGCCGCGCGCGCCGCTGAGTGATCTGGCGCTGGCCAGACCGCCCAAATCGAAAATGCCCGACGACTGGAACGGGACAAAACTGTTCCAGCCGATTGCAACTGCCGCCGGTGTGATCGAGGCCAAGGGCTACTCGGTCGCGGTTTCGGGTATCGACATCGTCACGCAGGACGAGACTTGCGCCGACGGCGGCAAGTCCTGGACGTGCGGCAGCCGGGCGCGAACAGCGTTCCGTGCTTTCCTGCGCGGCCGGGCGGTGGTTTGCGCGGTGCCGCCCGAAGGCGGCCGCGACCTGATCGCCGCCGAATGCCGCGTTGGCAACCAGGATGTCGGTCAGTGGTTGATCGAAAACGGCTGGGCGCGCGCAGCCAAAGGTGGCCCTTACGTCGAGGCCGGCGAGAAGGCGCGTACGGCGAGGAAGGGCATTTTCGGGCCGGCGCCCAGTCTCTCTGGCCTGCCTCCAGCACCAGCCCCTGTCGCGGCAACGCAGCCGACGCAGCTGATTCTCGATCCGTCTGCGACGACTACGTCGCCAACCGAGACGACGGCTACGCCGCCAGCTGACCAGCCAGCGCCTTCTGAATGAGCGCGCGGGTTTCTGCGATGCCGTAAAGGGCGGCGAAGGAACCGAAGCGCGGGCCGCGCTCCTGTCCGATTAAAACCTGGTAGATCATCTGGAAGAAGGCGACGGAGACGCCCGGCCCGCCCTCCGGGCTCTGCTTCGAATGGTCCTGATAGCGTTCGATCTTTCGCGCAACGTTGAGGGCGGCATTCTGGATCACCTCGCCATCGGCGTCTGGCGGCAAAGCGGCGAGCGCGTCAGAGAGTTTCGTCAGCGCCTCGCGCTCGACCGCGTCGGCGGCCCGGTACACCTTGGCCGGCTTCACGAAATCGTCGAAATAGCGGATCGCATACTCGGCCAGCCGGTCGAGCTCGGGATGGGTCTTCGGCGTCACGCCTGATGTGTGGCGCGAAATGAACCCCCACAGCACGTCCTTGTTCTGGGCGTTCGAGGCACTGACCAGATTAAGCAGCAGCGCGAACGACACCGGCAGGTCGACGACAGGCGGGTTACCGTCATGCATGTGCCAGACGGGATTTCCCAGCCGCTCCTTCCACTCCTGCCGGCGATAGGCGGACAGAAAGGCGTAATACTCGTCCACCGCCTTCGGAATGACGTCGAAATAGAGCTTCTTGGCCTGCCGCGGCCGCTGGTACATGTAGAGCTCGAGGCTTTCGGTCGGCGCGTAGGTCAGCCACTCGTCTATGGTCAGTCCGTTGCCCTTCGACTTCGAAATCTTCTGGCCGTTCTCGTCCAGGAACAGCTCATAGACGAAATGCTCGGGCGCGCGCCCGCCCAGGATATTGCAGATACGGTCGTAGATCACCGCATTCGTCTGGTGGTCTTTGCCGAACATTTCGAAGTCGACGCCGAGCGCCGCCCAGCGCATGCCGAAATCCGGCTTCCACTGCAGCTTCACCATGCCGCCGGTTATGGGCAGCGTGGTTTCGGTGCCGTCATCATCGAAGGTGATAGTGCCGGCCTTGGCGTCGACATGCTTCATGGGGACGTAAAGCACGCGGCCACTTTTGGGGGAAATCGGCAAGAACGGACTGTAGGTCGCCTGACGCTCCTCTCCGAGCGTCGGCAGCATCACGTCCATAATCTTATCGAAACGTTCGGCAGCGAGCAGCAGAACGTCGTCGAAACGGCCAGCCTTGTAGTATTCCGTCGCGCTGGCGAACTCGTAGTCGAAGCCGAACGTGTCCAGGAAACGGCAAAGCATTGCGTTGTTGTGGTCTGCGAAGCTCGCATAGTCGCCGCCGAAAGGATTGGGGACGGACGAGAGCGGCTTGTGCAGGTGCGGCTCGAGTGCGGCGCGATCGGGGACGTTGTCCGGAATCTTGCGCATACCGTCCATGTCGTCGGAAAAGCACAAGATCTTGGTCTTGACCGTGTCCCGGGTAAGGACGCGGAAGGCGTGGCGCACCATCGAGGTGCGTGCGACCTCGCCGAAAGTACCGATATGCGGCAGCCCCGACGGACCGTAGCCGGTCTCAAACAGTACGGTCTCGGGAAAGTCAGTGTCTTTGTAGCGCTCGACGATCTTCCTGGCTTCCTCGAACGGCCACGCCTTGCTTTCAGCCGCTGCCGCAAGCACCTCGGGATTGAGATCGATGATGTTTGATCCCGCCATTTCACTGTTTTCCAAATTGTTCGCCGGCATCGCCGCAAATAGGGGGCCGGAAGAGGTTTTTTCAACCGGTCTCTAGGCGTGCCTGCCGTAGGCGTCAACGATCGCGGCTCTTTTTCCTTGCAGCGTCGGTGCCGCGTTCCTAACTTCGGAGCCCGTTTGAGGAGTTTTTAAATGTCGTTGCCGCCGCATGAAGCCCTGATCTATCTGATGGTCATCACCTCCGCGTCCGATCGCGACATGACCGATGTCGAACTGGCGCGGATCGGCGACGTCGTCCGCTCATGGCCGGTGTTCGAGGACTTCGACCATGACCGGCTGGTCGGCGTCGCCCAGGACTGCCAAAAGATGCTGCACGAAAAGGACGGGCTGGAAGGCGTTTTGGCGCGCGTCGCTGAAGCACTGCCCGAACGCCTGCTTGATACCGCCTATGCCGCAGCCTTCGAGGTTGCGGCCGTCGACCTCGAAATGCGCTTGGAGGAGGTGAGGGTGCTGCAGCTTATCCGTCGCCAGCTCGATCTCGACACGCTCACCGTCGCAGCCATCGCCCGCGCCGCCAAAGCCCGCCTTCGCACGCTGACTTGATCCGGGCCCTGAAGGGTCAGAAGAAGCTGACCGGACCGGATCAGAAAAAACTGACCGGGAAATAGCGCAAATAAAATTCGGCGAAGATGCCCTTCACTGAGATCTGCTGCAGCGCGTAGTTGAATGCCGCGGCCAGCGCCGGATCGTTGGCCCTGGTGGCGATGGCCATTCCCGAGCCCAGATATTCTGGCGCCAGATAGGGGCCGCCGGCGAAGCGGCAGCATGCTGCGGCATCCGAACCGCCCAGCCAGAAGGCGAAGCGCATGCCGTCGCCGAAGGCGGCGTCGACCTTGCCGGCCTTAAGATCATCATAGAGTTCTTCCGGCCGGCCGAAGGGTACGACCTGAACGGTGCTGAAATAATCGCGCAGCATGCGCTCATGCGCGGAGCCGGCCACCACGCCGACGCGCCTGCCGCGCAGCCTGTCGAAGATCGGTTCCGCGAGCGCCTTTGTCTTCGGCATGATGAAGCGTGCCGGAAACTGCAGGTAGGAGCGCGAGAAGGCATATTTCGACCGCGACTCCGGCGTGGCGGCGATGCCGGCAATGATCGCTTCGCCTTCGCCCTTCTGCAGCGCCCCTTCGAGCTCGGCCCAGGGCAGTGCCTGGATCTGGCATTTTTCCGCGATGCCGAGTTCGGCGCAGATGGCGCGCGCCAGATCGACGTGGAAGCCGGACAGGCGGCCCGCCCCGTCGAGGAAGTTGAACGGCGGGAAATCGGTGGTGGTCAGGAATCTCAGACGCGGCAGCGCGGAAAGGTCAGGCTTCGGCAGCCGCTCCTTTGCATCCCACAGCACCGGCACTTGCGGCTCCGCGGCACGCGCTGCCGTGAGCCACTGTGCCCCCGTCATTGCCAGCATCAAGACGACGGGTATCCACCGAATTGCCACGATCGAGCTCCGCCCTGTCCTGTCCAATGTGGCTTTTGGTACGAAAATGACACAGGCACAACGGTTTTTGATTTCATCACGCCGATTTAGGGTTATGCTTCAGCGAGCTTGCAAACATGTGTGGCGTCGGCTGGAGGGTAGCTGCAAGGCGCTGCAAACAGAGAGGAGCAGGTTTGTAATCCGGGGTCGATGGCAAAGCGCAGGTAGCACTGGACCGTTGATCTTAACGCGGAAGGCAACATGGGGTAGATGTTGCGATGGGCCACTTCGATCGTACACTGGAATTCATAGATCAGCTGCAGCACGCCAACACGGCGGCCGCGGTCTGCGAAAAACTGCTTGGCATAACCTCGGAGTTCGGCCTGACGGCGCTGATGGCCGGAACGGTTCCGCAACCGGGCACGCCAAGAGGCCAGCAAAAGGACCATGTGCTGCTTTGCGAGTGGCCGGGAGAATGGCTCGAGCGCTATGTGGCGCGCAACTATGTCGACCACGACCCCGTCGTCAGCCACATGAAGCAGCTTCAGGCGCCGTTCCAGTGGCGGGAGGCGTCCCAGAGCATCCGCATCGACAAGAGCAGCGGCGAAGTGATGGGCGACGCCGGCGAATTCAAGCTGCGCGACGGTTTGGCCTTCCCGCTGGTTACGCTCGATGGCCAGATCGTCATGGTGTCGCTCGGCGGCGAAGCCGTCGAATTGTCTGGCGCCGATTTCGGACTGGTGTCGCTGGCCGCGACCTATGCGATCGGCCGTGCCATGCAACTCCATACGATGGCGGCCCAGACCATCGACCACGTCGAACTGACGCCGCGTGAGCGCGAATGCATGCAATGGGCCGCCGTCGGCAAGTCCGAATGGGAGATTTCACAGATTCTCGGCATTTCGGAACACACGTCAGAGAAACACCTTCTTAACGCCAAAAGCAAACTCGGTGCCGTCAACCGGGTGCAGGCGGTCGCGGAAGCGATAAGGCGCGGCTATATTAGCTAGCTCGGCCGTGCCGGCCTAGAAATTCTTGCCTACGTGATCGCGTAATTTTCTCGGGACAGCCCGGCCGTATCTTCCTATTGAACCTAGGAGACGGCAGATGCTTTTTTCCCTTACCACACAGGAACTTATGGAACGTCCCGACCTTTGGGAGGCCGTTCATCGTTTGCGCTACAAGATTTTCGTCGAGGAGATGGGCTGGACCGACCTGCAGCGCCCCGATGGCCTTGAGATCGATCAGTTCGACCATGACGAGGCGGTGCATCAACTCGTCGTCCGCAATGGCGAACTCGCCGGTTATCAGCGGATGTTGCCGACAACGCGGGCGCATCTTCTGACCGAGGTGCTGGCGGACCTCTATGAAGGGACGCCGCCGTCCGGCCCGAACGTTTGGGAATTGACCCGCTACGCGGTGGCGCCGGGCTTTCGTGACGGCAAGCGCGGCGTCTCGACGGTCGGCACCGAGCTCATTGCCGGCTTCGTCGAATGGGGGCTGAAGCGGAACGTCAACCAGGTGATCATCGAGTTCGAGCCGATGTGGGTCCTGCGGGCGCTGCAGTTGCACTTCCTGGCGAAGCCGCTTGGCTACCAGCGCACCTATGGCAACCAGCAGGTCGTCGCCACACTGCTCACCTTCAACGAGCATACGCTTGAGGTGGTGCGTTCTCGTCGCAGTCATTTCGCGCCGGTGCTGGCCAGGGGATATCCCGACAGGCTCGGAATGAGGCAGGCCTCGTGAGAATTGGAGACAGCCATGAACATCCACCCGCAAACAGAGTTTCGGAATCATACCCTGATTGTCACGGTGTCGTCGGAAGACGGCCGGCCGGTGCTGGACGGGCGAGCTTATGAAAGCCTGGCCAAGATCTTCCACGAAGCCGCAATCGACGATGATGTGCGCGTCGTGGTGCTGCGCGGCCTCGCCGGCTGCTTCTGCCTCGGCGGCGATTTTTCCGAATTCCTCGACGCCACCAAGCATCAAAGATTGATCGCCGCCGTCACCGACATGTTCCGCACGTTGGCGACGTTCCCGAAACCGGTCCTTGCCTGTGTCGATGGCGACGCCGTCGGCGTCGGCTGCACCATCCTGTTCCATTGCGACATGGTGATCGCATCTGATGAAAGCACGTTCCGGGTGCCGTTCGTCGATTTCGGCCTCGTGCCGGACGCGGCGACCAGCATCCTGGCGCCGCAGAAACTCGGTTATGCCGGCGCTTTCCGCTTCTTCTGCCTGGGCGACACGCTCAGTGCCGAGGACGCCAGGTTGCTTGGCCTGGTCACGGAGATCGTGGTGGGCGATGTCGAGGAAGCCGCACTTGGCAGAGCCAGGCAACTCGCCAAGAAGCCGGTCGCCGCACTGCTGCAGACGCGCGACCTGCTCAAGGGCGACACGGGCGCGCTCTGCGATCGCATTGACCAGGAGATTTCGCTGTTTCAGCAGGCTTTGCAGGACGATACCACGCTGCGGCGGCTGCAGCGGATTGCTCGGCTGGCGGCATGAGAAGTCATTCGGCAGAATGACAGGAACATCTGGAATCGTGGGGGGGGGGGGGGGGGGGGGGGGGCGCGGGGGGGGGGGGGGGGGCCGCGGGCGCGGGGGGGGGG
>NZ_JBVVQC010000002.1:0-8825 GCF_055811515.1 Mesorhizobium sp. WSM4841 | reverse complement strand
TCCTTGGGGCGCGCGGCACTGCTTCAGGCCTGTATTCCCAGGAACGAAGGCCCTTCCCCGATGATCTTCTTGTCTTCCTTGCCGATGGCGTCGAGATCGCGGCCGTCATAGGGAAGCGACAACAGGATGCGCCGGATGATGGCAAGTCGCGCGCGCCGCTTGTCGTTGGCACGCACGATGATCCAGGGCGCGAATTCCTCGTGCGTGCGTTCGAACATGACATCGCGCGCCTTGGTGTAGTCGTCCCATTTGGTGATGCCGGCAATGTCGATCGGCGAGAATTTCCAGCTCTTCAAAGGACTCCAGCGGCGATCGTGAAATCGCTCAAGCTGTGTTTCCCGACCGATGTTTAGCCAGAACTTGAAGAAATGGATGCCCTCGTTGCAGATCATCCGTTCAAAATACGGCGTCTCGTCCAGGAATTTCTCGTGCTGCTCCGGCGTGCAGAAGCTCATGACCGGCTCGACGCCGGCGCGATTATACCAGGAGCGGTCGAAGGTGACGAACTCGCCGGATGTCGGGAAGTGCGCGACATAGCGCTGAAAATACCATTGCCCGAGTTCGGTTGGGCTAGGCTTGGTCAGCGCTACGTTGCGCGCTGTCCTGGGGTTCATGTACTGGCGCAGCGCGAAGATCGTGCCGCCCTTGCCTGCGGCATCGCGTCCTTCGAACAGCGACATCACCCGCTTGCCCGTCGATTGCAGCCATGCCTGCGCCTTGACCAGCTCGATCTGCAGCCGCTCGAGCGTCTCGTCATACTCGTCGCTTTTCATTTTCTTGTCGTAGGGGTAGCCGCCGGCGCTCAGCTTGTTGTCTTCGACCCAGTCCGGAAGCTTTGGATCCTCGATGTCGAACTCGCGCTCCTTGCCGTCGATGCGGATCTTCAGCGGACCTGGAACGGGCGCGGCGGCATCTTCCTTGGGGTTTTTCATCGAGACGAACCTTTCCAGTTTCCGGACTCATGCTATTGGGAGCCTTACTGCATCGGCCTGAAAATCGGAATCGTTTTCGGAACTTACGATGCAGCAGATTAACAGTGGTAGGGCGTCCACTGTGCGTCCAATTGGACGCACGGCGCTCTAGGCCGGTCCAGCGGGAAGTTTGCACCCGGCCGGACCGGGTGGAGGAGTGCGCGCGAATGGCTGACATGGGCGGCACAGAACAGCGAAGCACGGCGCAACTGGTCGCCACTCGGTTGTGGAACAGCCGCTGGCTGCTGGCGGCCGGCATCGTCGCGGTCCTGACGGTCTATGGTTTCGCAGACATGACCGGCTACGTGGTGCTGCTGGCATGTGCCGTGCTGCTGTTTGCCGCCGCGATGCTGCCGGCCGGCGTTGCGCGCCAGCCCGCGGAGGATGCCGCGGCGATCGAGGCGGGCGGGCTACAACAGCTGTCGGGAGAATATCTGGCGGCCGCCGTTGCTGATCCGCTGATCATCTTCGATCGCACCGCCACGATCGTCCATGCCAACGCCGCCGCCTTCGCCGCCTTCGGTGGCATCGCACCGGGCATGTCGCTGTCGCTGAAATTCCGGGCGCCCGAGATGCAGGCCTTGCTGGACAGTATTTTATCGGGCGCCGCCGCTTCGGATGTCGTTGACTATACCGAAAAGCTGCCGGTCGAACGGGCCTACCGGGTGAGTGCGTCTTCGGTCGGTCACGGTACCGACTTCTATGTGCTGGTCTTCAAGGACCAGAGCGAGGCACGCCGCATCGACCGGATGCGGGCCGACTTCATCGCCAATGCCAGCCATGAATTGCGCACCCCGCTCGCCTCGATCTCCGGTTTCATCGAGACGCTGCGCGGCCCGGCCCGCAACGACCCGGCGGCGCGCGAGCAGTTCCTGCAGATCATGCAGAACCAGACCGGCCGCATGGCGCGCCTGATCGACGACCTGCTGTCGCTGTCGCGACTGGAAATGAAACCTTATCTGAAGCCGGGAACTGAGGTCGATCTCCGCCAGACCCTCGACAGCGTCATCGATTCGCTGGGGCCGCTTGCCAGGCAGAACGGTGTTGCCATAGAGCGGGATTTCGCGGAAGGGCCGCTCAATGTGCCGGGGGATCGCGATGAACTTTTCCAGGTTTTCGAGAATCTGCTGGAAAACGCCTGCAAATACGGACAGTCGGGTGGACGTGTCGTGGTGACGATTTCTCATAGCGACGACGGTCCCGAACCGGGCATCGACGTCACCATCCGGGACTTCGGTCCCGGCATTCCCGAGGAGCACATCCCGCGCATCACCGAACGCTTCTACCGCGTCGATGTCGAAAACAGCCGGACCCAGAAAGGCACCGGGCTTGGCCTGTCCATCGTCAAGCATATCCTGACGCGCCACAACGCCAGGCTCTCAATCAAGTCGGAGGTCGGCAAGGGCGCAGCTTTCACGGTGCATTTGCCGGCGCACTGACGCCTCACTACCTAAGAACGCTTCGGCCGAAAACCGGAAGATGTTAGGACAGCCGGATGCGTGGATAAGGGACTTAGGGCGTACTCTGTCTCCAAGTGGACGCACGTCGCTCTAACGGTTTCTTTTTTCTGTCATCCGGTTAGCGTATCAGCGGGGATTCGAGGAAACGACTCGGACCAGAAGACCCCGGGAAGGCATCTCTATGCAGTCCGTGCACATCGTCAGCGCCTATGACGAGGAGCTGAAATATCTGTCGAAGCGCATCGCCGCGATGGGCGGGCATGCCGAACGCATGGTCGAACAGGCGATCGCGGCCCTGGTCAACGCCGACCCCGGTCTTGCCCAGAAAGTCATCCGTGACGATGCCGTTCTGGACGAAGGGCAGCGCGAGATCGACGACAAGGCGATCATCATCATCGCCAAGCGCCAGCCGATGGCGACGGATTTGCGCGAGATCGTCGGCGCGATCCGCATCTCGGCGGACCTCGAACGGGTCGGCGACCTCGGCAAGAATGTCGCCAAGCGCGTGGTTGCCGTCATAGAAGGGCGCCAGCCGACCAGCCTGTTCCGCGGCATTGAGGCCTTGGCCGACCTGGCGTTGACGCAGCTCAAGGAAGTGCTCGACGTCTACGCGTCGCGCTCGGTGGAAAAGATCGGCTTGGTGCGTGATCGCGATGATCAGATCGACGCCGTGTACACCTCGCTGTTTCGCGAGTTGCTGACGTACATGATGGAAGATCCGCGCAACATCACGCCTTGCACGCACCTGCTGTTTTGCGCCAAGAATATCGAGCGGATCGGCGATCACGCCACCAATATCGCCGAGACGATCTACTACATCGTCACCGGCGACCAGATGCCGGCCGAGCGGCCGAAGGGCGACAAGACAGACAAGATTGTGCTTCCCGTAACGCTACCGGCGAAGTGAACGGCTGCCTCTCGAACCCATTGCTGATTTAGGCTAAGCTTTACCGAACGTTCCTGATCCTGACCCGAGGCCATGCCTCCAGGAGGTAGCGATGGAAACCGTTCGGAACCTGACGCCGGCCCCGCCGACATCGGCCATCGTCGCTTCCAGCGTCTATACCGCCGGCCGGCGTGTCGCCGACATTCCGATCGAGGAAGCTGGCGAATGGGCCAAGAAGCCAGGCCATGTCGTCTGGATCGGCCTGCTCGAGCCGGACCGCAACCTGTTGCTTCGCGTCCAGGCGCAATTCCACCTGCACGATCTGGCGATCGAGGACGCCGAGCATCCGCATCAGCGGCCGAAGATCGAGCAATATGGCGATGCGTTGTTCATCGTTGCCCGCACGGCTCAACTGATCGACAGGCGCGTCACCTTCGGCGAGACGCATCTGTTTGTCGGCGCCGGCTACATCGTCAGCGTCAGGCACGGTCCGTCGACTTCTTATGCCGCCGTTCGCCAGCATTGGGAAAGCTGCCCGCATTCGCTAGCCAAGGGCGAGGATTTCGTCCTCTATGCCATTCTCGATTTCATCGTCGACAACTACATGCCGGTGCTCGAGCAGATCGAGGACGAGGTCGAGGCGATCGAGGACAGGGTCCTGCTGAAGCCGATGACCGGCTCCGACATAGAGCGGCTCTACATGCTGCGCCGCGATCTCTTGCGCCTGCGCAACGCCGCGCTGCCGCTGGTGGAAGTCTGCCGCCGGCTGACCAGCGCCGACCTGCCGCAGATCCATGCGGCCATGCACCCGCTGTTCCGCGACGTCACCGACCACATCCGCACCGTCCAGGAGAAGATCGACAGCTTGCGGGAGGTGCTCGCATTTGCCTTCGAGGCGAGCCTCCTGGTTGGCCAGAGCCAGGAAACGGCGATCACCAAGAAGCTCGCCTCATGGGCTGCAATCCTGGCGGTGCCGACGGCGCTCGCAGGCATCTACGGCATGAACTTCAACGACATGCCGGAACTTAGGATGGAATATGGCTACCCGGTCGTTCTGGGAGCGATTATTTTGGTCTGCTCGGTTCTCTACTGGCGCTTCCGCAAGAGCGGCTGGCTGTGAAGAAAGCGAATAGGGAATAGGGCAAGAAACGACTTGCGCCTTTCGCAAAGGCTATTCGCTATTCAGCGACTGCGCCGCCGCTCCGAAGCGGGCTGAAACGCAATGCGAGCGTGGTACTTGCAATAGGGTCCGGTTTCGGCCGCGTCGTTGCCGCAGAAATGGAACTCTTCCGAAAGCGGATCGCCATTCGGCCATTTGCATGTCCGCTCGGTCAACTCGACGAGTTGCAAATGCCGCGAGATCGGCACGACGACGTTCTCGACCGGACGGACGTAATGACGCGCCACCGGTACGGTGTCGAATTGCGCCTGCAGCGCGGTCGCGCCGATCGACGTGGTGATATGCCGCGCGGTGCTTGCCGCCCGCGACACCGATTTCTGGACGCCCGATCCTTGCACGCTCTTCTTCTGGCGTGCCGGCGTGGCGGTCGAGCGTCCGCGGCCCGACAGTTTCAGCCGATGCACCTTGCCGATGACGGCATTGCGGCTGACGCCCCCGAGCTGTGCGGCGATCTGGCTGGCGCTCAGTCCCTCCGACCACAATTTTCTAAGAAGTTCGACCCGCTCGTCAGTCCAATTCATGAGACCGCGCTCCTGCTGAAATGTGCGGCGATCGGAATCCTTCCACGATCCGGCTTCCGCCGGGCAGACACCACATATATCGGGTGATTAGGTCCGCCGCACGAAATCTAGTTATTTCTCGACTACAATTACCTTATGCGCTGACTCAGTGACAAGAGTCTGAGGGCCAACACGAATCAGTTTTTTCGGTTTTCCCCAACTTGCCCGGTCGCTGATGAGCCGGCGTCTCGCTGGAGAGCTTGCCGCGCGTCCTTGCGCGACCTTTTCGTTGACTTCATGGCCGAAAAACACGATAAGCCGCAAGGCCGCCGCTTTGGCGGCTTTTTGATTTTCCGGTTCCGGAGACGCATATAATGAGCGGTTCGGCGCTTTTCGAGACCTTTACCCGCGCACCCCTGGCCTTCGACCATGGGGAAGGCACTTGGCTGGTCACCGACAAGGGCGAGCGATATCTCGATTTTGGCGGCGGCGTCGCCGTGAATTCGCTGGGCCATAGCCATCCGCATCTGGTCTCGGCACTCACCGAGCAGGCGGCCAAGGTCTGGCATGTCTCCAACCTCTACGAGATTCCGGGGCAGAGCCGTCTGGGCGAGCGGCTGGTCGACGCCACCTTCGCCGACAAGGTGTTCTTCACCAATTCCGGCGCCGAGGCGCTGGAATGCGCCATCAAGACGGCGCGGCGCTATCACTTCGTCAAGGGCCATCCCGAGCGCTTTCGCATTATCAGCTTCGAAGGCGCCTTTCATGGCCGCACGCTGGCGACCATCGCCGCCGGCGGCCAGTATAAATACCTGGAAGGCTTCGGACCCAAGGTCGAAGGTTTCGACCAGGTCGGCTTCGACGACATCGACGCCGCCGAAAAGGCGATCACATCAGAGACCGCCGCGATACTGATCGAGCCGGTGCAGGGCGAGGGTGGCATCCGCCCCGTGCCGACGCAGTCGCTGAAGCGGCTGAGGCAGCTCTGCGAACAGCATGGCCTGCTCCTGATCTTCGATGAGGTCCAGTGCGGCATCGGCCGCACCGGAAAACTGTTCGCGCATGAATGGGCTGGCGTCACGCCCGACATCATGGCGGTTGCCAAGGGCATCGGCGGCGGCTTCCCGATGGGCGCCTGTCTCGCCACCGACGAGGCGGCCGTCGGCATGACCGCCGGCGTGCACGGCACGACTTTCGGCGGCAATCCGCTGGCGATGGCGGTCGGCAACGCCGTGCTCGACGTGGTGCTGGAAGACGGCTTCCTGGAGGAGGTCCAGCGCAAGGCGTTGCTGCTGAAGCAGGGGCTGGCGGGCGTCGCCGACGAGTTTCCTGACATCATCGAAGACATCAGGGGCACCGGCCTGATGCTCGGCCTGAAATGCGCCGCACCCAACACCAAGGTGAACATGGCGTTGCGCGACCAGCATCTGCTTGCGGTTCCGGCCGGCGACAACGTTCTTCGCCTGCTGCCGCCGCTCACCGTCACCGACGCCGAGATCCATGAGGCGCTCGACCGCATCCGTGCCGGCGCCCGGGGCCTGGCCGATGCCATCGCCGCGGCTGCCGCGAAGTAACAGTCGAAAGACCCCAAATGAGCCTTCGCCATTTCACTGACCTTTCCGCTGTTTCCGAGGGCGATCTGCGCTTCATGCTGGACGATGCCGTGGTGCGAAAGGCAAGGCTCAAGGCGGGCGAGCGGACAAAACCGCTCGAAGGCAAAGTGCTGGCGATGATCTTCGACAAACCGTCGACGCGCACGCGCGTGTCCTTCGACGTCGGCATGCGCCAGCTCGGCGGCGAGACCATCATGCTGACCGGCACCGAGATGCAGCTCGGCCGCTCCGAAACCATCGCCGACACGGCCAAGGTGCTGTCGCGCTATGTCGATGCGATCATGATCCGAACCACATCGCATGACCGGCTACTGGAGCTGACCGAGAACGCCACCGTTCCCGTCATCAACGGGCTGACCGACGATACCCACCCCTGCCAACTGATGGCCGACATCATGACCTTCGAGGAGCATCGCGGTCCGGTCGCCGGCAAGACAATCGCCTGGACCGGCGACGGCAACAACGTGCTGCATTCCCTGCTGGAGGCATCGGCGCGGTTCCGCTTCAACCTCAACGTCGCCGTGCCGGAAGGCAGCGAGCCGGCGCAGAAGCATGTCGATTGGTCGACGGCGCATGGCGGCAAGTTGCACTTCACCCGCTCGCCCGAGGAGGCGGTCCACGAGGCCGACTGCGTCGTCACCGACTGCTGGGTGTCGATGGGCCAGGAGCACCGTGCTCGCGGACACAATGTTTTCTCACCCTACCAGGTCAATGCGGCGCTGATGGCGAAGGCAAAGCCGGACGCATTGTTCATGCACTGCCTGCCGGCGCATCGCGGCGAGGAGGTCACCGACGAAGTCATCGACGGGCCGCATTCGGTAGTGTTCGATGAGGCCGAGAACCGGCTCCACGCCCAGAAGGCGGTTTTGGCCTGGTGTCTGGGCGCTTGATCCGGGCCACCTTGATCCGGCACTGCGTGGTGCCTATCTCAGGCGCATCACGCAAATCGAGCGCGTTTCGACGCATGCGCCCCGGAGGGCGGCATGGCCGCGCCCTGGAGCTTTGTCATGTTGGAAACTCATCAATTGGCTGAACAACAACCCAAACTCGGCGAATTCGGCTACGCCGGCGACGATCATGTCGTGCCCTTCGAGGTCGGCCCGCTCGACGTGCGCGGCCGCACCGTCCAGCTCGGACCGATGCTCGACGCGATCCTCAGCCGTCATGACTATCCCGAGCCGGTCGCTCGCCTGCTGGCGGAAGCCTGCGTGCTGACGGTGCTGCTCGGCACCTCGCTCAAGTTCGAAGGCAAGTTCATCCTGCAGACCCGCACGGACGGACCGGTCGATATGCTGGTGGCGGATTTTTCGACGCCGCATGCGCTACGCGCCTACGCGCGCTTCGACGCCGACCGGCTGGAGGCTCTGACGTCTGCCGGCGAGACTTCGCAGCAGACGCTGCTCGGCAGCGGTGTCCTGGCGCTGACGATCGACCAGGGCGCCCACACGCAGCGCTATCAGGGCATCGTCCAGCTCGACGGCGAGACGCTGGAGGAGGCCGCGCGCACCTATTTTCGGCAGTCGGAACAGATTCCGACCGATCTCAGGCTCACCGTGGCCAAGCTGTTGACGCCCGGCGTCGGCGGCGCCCGCGAGCAATGGCGTGCCGGTGGCATCCTGGCGCAGTTCCTGCCGCAATCGCCGGACCGCATGCGCGTGCCCGATCTTCCGGGCGGCGATGGCGATCCGCGCCAGGAGATCCACGATCCGGCCGACAATTCCTGGCAGGAACTGCTGGCGTTGCTTGGCACCATCGAGCCGACGGAACTGATCGACCCGACGATCGGCGCCGAGCGGCTGCTTTACCGGCTGTTCCACGAGCACGGCGTGCGCGTCTTCGGCGGCGTACCGGTTGCCGACCAGTGCTCATGCTCCAGGGAGAAGATCCGCGGCATTCTCGGAGGCTTCTCCGCCGACGAGATCAGGGACAGCACCGAGGATGGCGGCATTCACGTCGCCTGCGAATTCTGCTCGAAACAATATGACTTCGACCCGGCGGAATTTGCCGCCGCGCAATAACGAGCGTCAGTGCTGCCTATCTGCCCGCTGGCATTCTTCCAATGGAAGTAGGAATCGCCAAATACCGAGTGCGGTGCCTTCGCAGAACTTGGGTTCCTCGCCCCACGGAGTGGAGCCACCTTGTATGGGGCTTTCGCTGTCAAGGGGCCTTTTCAAGGCGGCCATCCCTTTGTTCGACGGTTTGGCGGCCATCCCTC